>CAJXUG010000033.1:0-13919 GCA_913060785.1 uncultured Flavobacteriaceae bacterium
AGCGTCAGATGTGTATAAGAGACAGCAGCAAATCTCCAAAGACTCGATACCCAAAATAAAGTACTTCATTTTTTATCTCAAAAAAAACTACCCCTTGCCTTGCCCCAGATACTTCCAAATAAAAAAGGAAATCTATGCACAACAATAACACTGCACGGCGCCCAATATCACATCCGTTTAATTACCTATGTGCAAGGAAGACTTTGGGCGACTATAAACCCTAAAACCAGCGTGTTAAGGCATGATTTAGGACACAAAGCAGGAGCTCTCACAAAAGCCTTGCTAGACTTTGCGCCAAATCCAAGGCAAAGTGATTCTCATTGGGATCTAGCAAATGCATCTTGGAGTTGTAAGCACACCATGCTTTTTAAGGGAGAAAAACGTGCCCTTATAACAAAATTTCAATCGCTATTTAAAGCCATAGAATCCTGTCACAAAACACTTCCAAAAAGCACTATCCACGCAGATGTGAATGATTATAATATTATAATATCAAACAATCTTAAGAATATTGAGGTTGCAGGCATTATAGATTTTGGAGATACCACCTACTCCCAAACCATTAACGATGTTGCCATTACAATAGCCTATGGCGTAATGCAGGTGCCAGATCCACTAGAGGCTGCACTTGAGATATTACAGGGCTATGGGGCGCACTATCGTTTTACAGAAAATGAACTACACTGCTTGTATGCCCTGGTAGCCATGCGCCTTGTTACAACAGTAACAAAAGCAGCCCTAAGAAAACAACAAGACACTACCAACACCTATCATAGCATTAGTGAGCAACCCGCTTGGCAATTGCTTGAAAAATGGCAAGACATTAATCCAGAATTTGCAAGCTATAGCTTTAGAAGTGTTTGTGGTTTTAAGGCGCACCCAGATGAAATTGTATTTAAAACATGGGCTAAAAACAATAGCTTTACCTTAACAGATATTTTCCCATCACAGGTTTTAAAAACAGACTTGCATCTGCTAGATTTAAAAATATCTAGCCCATGGATTGGCGCTAAAGAGTCGTTTAATGATTTGGATTTGTTTGCATTTAAAATAAATCAAATTCAAAAACAGCATCCTACCAAACTCATTGCTGGAGGCTATCTAGAACCGCGGCCCATATACACCTCAAAAAGCTATGAAAAACAAGCAAATCAAGCCGCTCAAAACAGGACACTACACCTAGGGATAGATTTTTGGTTGCCATCGCAAACCTCTGTGCACACTCCCCTTAAGGCAGAAGTTGTTGTGGCCTCTTATAACCCGCAGAGCAAGCAGTACGGCGGGCTTGTGATTTTAAAACACAATGAGGATGGCCTTATTTTTTACACCCTTTATGGACACCTTTGTAAGGCAAGTGTAGCAGCTCAGAGGGTTGGTGATGTGCTAAAAAAAGGAGACAGAATTGGGGCATTAGGTAACCCTCTACAAAATGGCCAATGGGCGCCCCATTTACATTTTCAAATCATGCTCTCTATGCTTGACAATACCCAAGATTTTCCTGGGGTAGCATATCCAAAACAAATGCAAGTTTGGAAAAGTATTTGCCCAGACCCTAACCTATTGTTTAAAAACCCAAAACTTGCTACGCAGTATGATGCTCCGAGTTCAGAAATCTTAGATTTCAGAAAAAAACATCTAGGAAAAAGCTTAAGTATATCTTATCAAGAACCTCTAAATATAGTGCGTGGAGATGGCGCTTATTTAATAGACACTTGGGGAGAGAAATACCTTGATACCGTAAATAATGTAGCGCATGTTGGACATGAACATCCTGCGGTAGTTAAAGCTGCACAAGAGCAAATAGCGCTTCTTAACACAAACACACGGTACCTCAACCAGAACATCATCACATATACCAAGGCACTGCTTGAAAAATTACCTCCAGCGCTCTCTGTGCTACATTTTGTAAACTCTGGAAGCGAAGCCACAGAACTTGCACTGCGTATGGCCAAAACCGTAACTGGGCAAAAAGACATGCTTGCCATCGAGGTAGGATACCACGGAAATACAACAACTGCTATGCAGGTAAGCTCTTATAAGTTTGATAGTAAAGGCGGCAGCGGAAAACCAGAACACACCCATATTTTACCGCTACCAGACCCCTATAGAGGACTCCATACTAAGGAAAACGACTTGGGAAGTATCTACGGCAATTACGCGCAACAACATATAGACCGTCTTGCCCTTAATGATAGACGTATTGCTGGTTTTATGGGAGAATCTATTATAAGTTGTGGGGGGCAAATAGTACCGCCCAAGGGATACTTTAAAGCAATATATAAAACAGTACGCGCAGCAGGCGGGCTGTGTATTGCAGATGAAGTACAAACGGGTTTTGGGCGCATGGGCGATCATTTTTGGGGCTTTGAGATGCATGGTGTTACTCCAGATATTGTAACGATGGGAAAACCAGCAGGGAATGGGCACCCATTGGCAATTGTAGCCTGTACTCAAGAGGTCGCCAAGGGTTTTGCGAATGGGCTAGAGTTTTTTAACACCTTTGGCGGAAACCCAGTGAGCTGCAGCATAGGCAAAGCAGTTCTTGATGTAATAGAAGAAGAGCAATTACAAAAAAACGCAAAACTAGTGGGCAACTTTCTTAAAAATGAACTCCTTAAACTACAACAAAAACATACAATCATTGGTGATGTGAGGGGCGCCGGTTTATTTCTTGGTATAGAATTAAATGATGCAGAAAAAACCCCATTGCCAGAACAGGCAAGCTATTTGGCAAATAGAATGAAAGATTTTAAAATTTTAATGAGTACAGATGGGCCAAATCATAATGTGCTTAAAATAAAACCTCCAATGGTCTTTAGTATAGACAACGCAAAAGAGCTTATCTTTAGACTCCATGGAGTTTTCCAAGAAGATTTTATGACTCATTATTAAAAACCTTTACCGATGAAAATAGTATATTCCCTTATCGTTATTTTTAGCCTTTGGAGCTGCACTGACAAAAGCAACCAGACTAACCTGGCGCCACAAGAAAAAGCACAAACTCAAAACACAGAAGCCCAAGACAAGGCAGCCATCTTAAAAGTAATGAAGGATCAAGAAATTGCCTGGAGCAATAATGATCTGGAAGGCTTTATGAAGGGATACATTAAAAGCGACTCTTTGAAATTTTATGGCAAAAGTGGTCTCACCAAAGGGTGGCAGCAAACCCTAGATAATTACAAAAAGGGATATCCCACCAAACAGCACAGTGGCACCCTAACATTTACCGTAAATGATATCTCAAAAATTAAAAATGATAGTTATTGGGTAATGGGCGAATACTTTCTATCAAGAGAGGTAGCAGATGCCAATGGTGTGTTTATGATTATTTTCAAGAACATAGACGGCAGCTGGAAAATTGTTGCAGACATGAGCTGTGGGTAGAGAAATATTTTAATTTCCTTGGATGCGTCGCCATAAATCTCCCAGCAAACCTGCGGCATCTGCAGGACGTTTTTTATTTTCTGTAATAACAAGTTCTTCTCCTGTTTGGTCAAGCAAGAAACTAAACACATAGGCCTGTTTTGTAACATCTGTGCTAAGGAGTCCAAAGCGCAGGTCATTAAAATAAAGTTTCCCTTCTATTTGGCTTACAGTATACCAACCATTGGTTAGCTTAATAAGTCTTTTCACCTTGTCATCGTCGGCTAAATCTCCGAGCAAATGATGGTTTTTTGGGTGTTTTCCAAAGGAGATAGCCTTGGAGTCAAACAAAGAGTAGTCACCAATTAAAAAGGCGTCTTTTGTAGCTACATTCGCCAACCATAAAACGGCATTTAAAGGTGCTGGTTTGGTTTGAATTTCTGTGTATGGTATTTGCTGGTCTTTTAAAGCCGTCTCAAATTTCAAAAAAGTTATTCCTTTGATAACAAGAGTTAACAACAAATAACTAGTACTTAACAAAAGGCCAATATTATTAAGCCTTCTACGAGCTGGAGTTCCTCGTTTTTTAAACAAAACCAAAATACAACACAGCAAAAAAGGCAGTGTATATAATGGATCTACCACAAAGATATTTTTGAAAGCAAGTCTCAAATCAAAAGGCCAAAATAATTGTGTACCCCAGGTAGTATGCGCATCTAGCAGTGGATGAGTTAAAAAACCAAAGAAAAATAACCAGGACCACTCCCGCCAAGTTGCCCCTTTTTCTCTCTTTGAAACTAGCCACCCAAAAAGGGGTGCAAAGAGTACCGAGAACAAAATGGAGTGTGTAAACCCTCTGTGGAATTCTAGGGCAGTAACTGTATCTACAAAAAACCTAGAAATAACATCTAAATCTGGAATGGTACCGGCAATAGCTCCATACAACAAAGCTTTATTCCCTACTTTGCTTCCCAACACTGCCTGGCCAACAGCAGCTCCTAATACAATTTGTGTTACAGAATCCATACTAGTTTACAATCCCCATTTTTTTTAATAAAAAAGAAGCGTTCATGTTTTGACATATTCCTTTTTTAAAGGTGTAATCAAAATACAGCTCATCATTCTTTATGCTTGCATCAAAGTAATAATTTTCTACCTCAGAGTAAGTGTTGGCAGTTTCACATAAACTCAAGTCATGAGTTGCAATAATACCTGTTGCCTTACTTTGTACAAGCTTTTCAATAAACTTCTTGGATCCACTGGCTTTATCTTGGCTGTTGGTACCTTTTAAAATTTCATCTAGGATAATAAAATAGGTGTCTTTTTCTATTGCCTGTACTATGTATTTTAGGCGTTGTAGCTCGCTAAAAAAATAAGACGCATCTAGGGTCAAGTTATCGGTGGTACGCATGCTTGTGATGAGTTTGATGGGCGAATATTGAGATTGTGCTGCTGGAGTTGGCAGGCCCATATTAGCCATTACAATTTGCAAAGCCACTGTCCTTAAAAAAGTACTTTTTCCAGCCATATTGGCTCCTGTTATAATAAAAAATTGCCCTGCATCTATTTGCATGGTGTTTGAAACAGCGCGCTGAGGATCTAACAAAGGATGTGCTGCCCCTTGCATATTTAAAACAGATGCCCCATCTGTGATGCTTGGATATGTTTGCGATGGATGATTGAAAGCATAGGCGCCCAAAGTGTTATACCCATCAAAAAAATGAAGCACCTCAAACCAAGTTGAAACCTCTTTTTTATGGGCCATGATCCACTTTTCTATATGATGGCTTACACGTATATCTCGTAGCATAAACCCATTGGTTAACACGCCAATTAAAATATTGTTACGCTGGTCTAAACTACTAAGATACCTTGAGAATTTTTGCAATACCGCAGATGCTTTTTGACCTGAGTCCTCTATTTTTTTCTTTTGATCTTGAAGTAAGGCGGCTTTAAAATCTTGTGTTTCTATTTGAATGATTAACTTATAATACTGCTGAAATGTGCTGTATATTTGAGTAGTATGTGTAGCGAGTTTATTGACTTTTTTTATAAAAACTCCTGAAATAATAAGCCCTATTAAAAACCATCCAAAGAGCATGTAGCCACTTATTAATCCATAAAAATAAGACACAACACACACACCAGAGATAACAGAAAAAAGCGTGCTCAGTAGTGGAATTTGTTTTGGAACAAAAGCTTCATACGCTTTAAGCCAAGAAGATACTGTTTTGGTCTTGGTTTTGGTTTGCACCAAGCAGGCCACTGCTGCAAATTGCTGCCTCCAATCTGGCAGAGAAGCTAGTTCTTTTACAGCTTCTTGTTTTTGTTCTATGTCTGTAATATCATTACTGGTAAGTAGGCTAGCAAAGGTATCTGTTCCACTTTGTAGAGTAGTTCTATTGGCGTATTGAAAAAAACTGCCCACTCCAAACAAATCTATGTCATGACTATAGCTATGTGTTGGATCTTGATATTGACTCCCCGTTTCAAATTCATGAAAATCTCTATTTAGAATTTTTAGCTCTTTTTTATTAATAGCAATAAGCTGCAGTAAAAGATCCCGTTTGTATTTTATGTTTTGATGGCGCGTTATTAAAAACAGAAACAGTGCAGTGCCAAAAAGTAACACTACACCAATAGCTTTTGTATTTTCAAAGAAAAAATACACACCAAAAACTAAGGCTATAAAAACCCCTAGGCGCAAGATACTGGAGCGTGTTAATTGGTTTTGTAATCTAGAAACTTGCGCAGAAAAAGAAGTGATTTTTTCTGTGTAGAAGGTCTTTGGGTCTATCATAAAATTATGCTATTTCATATAACACAGGCCTACTAGGAGCTGCATCATTTTCAAAGGGTGCTACTTGTAAATTTAATACATAAGACCCATCTTTAATAGTGTCATTTACGTAAACAAACTCTGTTATTGTAGCGTTTTTTCTTGGACCTTGTGGGATATTCCAAAATGCTTTGTGCGCCAGTAAAGCGCCATCATCTTTTTCTTTATCTACAGAAGGCAAATCTATAAGTAAATGCTGCACCCCTAAGTCTCTCAAAAAGGCAGCTGCGGTATGATCTAGATAGGGCCAATTGGTGTTGGAGTATTTCCGTGAGGTTTTTGAAATTGTATTGGGCGTTGTTCTTATTACAACTGCCTTAGGGGTTTTGTTTTTTATTTTATCTTTTACAGCATCCAATGTTAGCACATAATCTTCCTGGATTAACACGGGAGAAATGGTGATTACCTCTGCCGTAAAAAAGAAACTCTTCAAGGCATCATTTACAGAGTAAAATGTATCTGTGATGTGTCCTAGACATTCTGTATGGGTACCATGAGCATGAGGATTAAAGGATATATTATTAAAATTCACAGCAGCTCCCTTGCTTACTTTACCAACCCAGTCTCCGAGTTGTACTGCAGAAATCTCTGGTTTTTCAAGATACCAAGCCAAAGGGTTTTGTGGGCTGTCTGACATCACAATAGAGATGTCTAAAGGCCTTGAAAGATCTATAGTAACTTTTTTGTTATTAGTGTTAATGGTTGCTAACATAGCGGTGGTTTTACAGATTCAATATACAACTCTCCTGGCTTAAATCATAAATAAATCTGCGGCAATACCATCTGTTAAAAACTTCCCTTTTTTAGTGGCTTTTATAAGGTCTCCCTCACAAATTAACAATCCTAAAGCAATGTGTTGCTGCATGTTTTGTTTCAAATACTCCTGAAATTTTAGACCAAAAAAGGAGCCTATTTCATCTATAGAAATTCCGCCGGCAGTTCTCAGACGCGTCATTATATATTCATTGTATTGGTTTTCTGTGGTAAGTATTTCTGTAGTTAGGGGTAGTACTCCCTTTTCAATACTTTTTATGTACCGCGGATTGTTTGATACATTCCAACTTCTAGAAACCACATCATAACTATGGGCAGATGGACCAACCCCCAAATACGGTTTTCTCATCCAGTAGGATGAATTGCTTTGAGACTCCCAGCCAGGAATACAAAAATTAGAAAACTCATAATTATGATATCCAACAGCTGCCGTTTTTTCGACTAAAACCGCGTGATGCTGCGCAGCAACCGCGTCATCAACAGGGCGTATAATTCCATTTTTAATAAAACGTTCTAGGGCTGTTTTAGGCTCTACCGTTAATACATAACAAGAAATATGCGGAACCTCTAAAGACAATGCTTTTTCTATGTTTTCTTGCCATCTTTGAGGTGACATTTGAGGAATCCCATACATTAAATCTATACTAATATTTTTGAAATACTGTTTGGCTTTTACAATACAATCAAGCGCTTCTGTTTGGTTGTGAGCTCTGTTCATGAGTTTTAAATCTTCTTCAAAAAAAGATTGTATCCCTATAGAAAGTCTATTTATTTTAGAACTCGCAAGGGCAGTAATTTTAGCATCTGTTAAATCATCGGGGTTTGCCTCTAGGGTAATCTCTGGGGTATCTACTACAGTAAAATTATCATACACCGTTTGCAAAACAAGATCAATTTCTTGAGGGGTTAACAAACTTGGAGTACCTCCTCCAAAGTAAATGGTTTCTATGGGCCTGGTAAGCTCTTTTTTGCGGAGAATGAGTTCTTTGGAAATTGCGCCAAGCATGGCATCTCGTTTGTTTAAAGATGTTGAAAAATGGAAGTCACAATAATGACACGCTTGTTTGCAAAAGGGAATATGAATGTAGATACCAGCCATTAAAATACAGCGTTACTTTTTTACTCGTTTTTCATTTTGACTCACAAAACTGGACCATCCAGAGTAACTCTTGCCTGTGCTTAGGTCTTTTCCGCTATTATAAAAATGACAAACTGCAGCCGCAAGGCCATCTGTGCTGTCTAAATTTTTTGGTAATTCTTTAAGCCCTAAAATGCTCTGAAGCATTTTTGCCACCTGCTCTTTAGAGGCGTTACCATTACCGGTAATGGCCATTTTTATTTTCTTTGGCGCATACTCTGTTATTGGTATATCTCTAGACAATCCTGCAGCCATGGCAACTCCTTGGGCGCGTCCTAATTTGAGCATAGATTGTACATTTTTACCAAAAAAAGGAGCCTCAATAGCAATCTGGTCTGGATGATAGGTATCTATAAGCTCTATGGTACGCTCAAAAATTAGTTTAAGACGTTTGTAGTGATTGTCATACTTGGAGAGTTGCAATTCATTAAGTTGTAGGAATTCCATTTTTTTTCCAACTACCTTAATAAGCCCAAAACCCATAATAGTGGTTCCTGGATCAATCCCTAGTATAATGTTGGATGTTGTGCTCAATGACTTGTTTTTTGTTTATGATAATGTCTTTGGTAGCTATTTAAACCAGACACTATTTCCTTGTTACAAATCTAAACAAAAGCACCACAAACAAGACTACTTTGTTTGCAATACAATTGGCAAGCTAAAAGCTACCGCAACAGGAACACCTCTTTTATGGGCTGGTTCCAAAGAAGGTATGCTGTCTATGCTTTGCCTAACCCAGGTAGATAACTCTGGGAAACTTGCACTGGTGAGGCTATCCATTTGTAATGTGTTTAGGCTTATATTGCCTTTCTCTGAAACAGCAATAGCCGCCCAAAGGGTATCTTTTATGGCTCTAGTACTAACAAAATGCTTTGAGGAAAACCCTGCGTATATTTTTGAAACCAATGTGTTTTCAAAACAAATCTTACTTGCCTGTTTTTCTGAAATATGCTGACAAGAACTAAAACTTGGAAATTGATCTACATCATTCCAAGAAATAGTTTTAATCTCTTGTTGGTAAAATGTATCTGAAGATATTTTATCTGTCTCAAAATACTGGCAAGAAGCCAATACAAATAACACTAAAACATAAAATGCATATTTCATGATTTTGAAATTATATTTCTGAACTTGAAAAATACACATTTTGTGGCGATCCCCTCATGTGTTGTTTAATTTATCTTACCCAGGGAATAATTATTATACAAAAGCCGCTCTTAAAAAGGCGGCCTTTGTTTTTGGTTTTACTATCTGTTTTTTATAGGGTTCCGCGCTTGGCCTGTTGCCTCTCTATGGCTTCAAACAAAGCTTTAAAATTTCCAACACCAAAAGATTGTGCTCCTTTTCGCTGAATGATTTCAATAAACATAGTGGGTCTATCTACAATAGTATTTGTAAAGATTTGCAAGAGATACCCTTCCTCATCACGGTCTATTAATATACCATGTTTTTTAAGCACTTCAATGTCTTCATCAATCTCTCCTACGCGCTCCAAAACATCATCATAATACGTCTCTGGAACATATAAAAACTCTACCCCTCTTTCACGCATTGCAGAGACTGTTGCAACTATGTCATCGGTGGCTAGGGCTAAATGCTGAACCCCAGGCCCGTTGTAAAAGTCAAGATACTCCTCAATTTGTGATTTCTTTTTCCCTTTTGCTGGCTCATTTATAGGAAACTTAATACGGCCATTACCATTACTCATTACCTTACTCATTAGGGCTGTAAATTCTGTGGCGATGTCATCATCTGCAAAAGAAATAATTTGTGCAAACCCCATCGTTTTGGCATAAAACTCACACCATTTATTCATTTCTCCCCAACCTACATTACCTACTATATGGTCAATAAATTTTAAGCCAACTGATGCGGGGTTATAGTGTGATTCCCACTTAGAGTAGCCTGGCAAAAAGATTCCGTTGTAGTTTTTTCTTTCAATAAACAGGTGTACGGTTTCTCCATAGGTATACACTCCAGATTTAATAACATATCCGTCTGCATCCTCTTGGCGAGTTGGTTCCATAAATGGCTTTGCCCCTCGTTTTGTAGTTTCCTCAAAAGATTTGGTAGCATCATCTACCCATAAGGCGATTACTTTGGCTGCGTCACCATGAAGGTTAATGTGCTCATTAATAGGGCCGTCTTTTGTTAAAGGTGTAGTAAGCACCAATCTAATTTTATCTTGCTTTAAAACATAAGACACGCTGTCTTTTCTTCCTGTTTCTAGACCGGCATAGGCTTCGCTTTGGAAGCCAAAGGCTGTTTTATAAAAATAAGCAGCCTGTTTTGCGTTTCCAACATACAGCTCTACATAATCTGTTCCCAGCAAGGGTAGAAAATCTTCTGCTTCATCAAAGAGTTTACGCAAGGAATACTCTGTGTTTTGTAAGTCTTTTAAATTTTTAATCTCTGCTGCCATAATGTGTAGTTTTTAGGCCAATAGCTCTAAAGAAATAAGCTATTTTCTTAGTGCAAATATCTATAATAATATTGAGATTTCTAGTGCCAGAAACAAAAGCCGTGCTAAAAGTGATTTTTTGAACCTTAAACACCCTTAATAAACCACTACTTTGTGGAAGACTAAATATACTTTTAGGGTGCTACTTTTAGCAAAAAAAGATACATTTGTTTTTTCAATTTTGTAACTAGATACGGTATGTTAAAAGCAGTACTTTTTGATATGGATGGTGTTATTGTAGACACAGAACCTTTACACCGAAAGGCCTATTTCTTAATGTTTAAAGACATGGATATAGCTGTTACAGAGGCAATGTATACAAGTTACACAGGCCAATCTACAATAAATATTTGCAAGCAATTGGTGGGGCATTTTAATCTAGATGCAGCTCCGCAAACACTTGTGGCAATTAAAAGAAAACATTTTAAATATTTGTTTGAAAATGACACATCACTTCAACTGCTAGACGGTGTATTAGCTCTTATAAAAAACTATTACAACAATGGTCTTACCTTGGTTTTAGCCTCCTCGGCTTCTATGCCTAATATTAATCGCATTTTTGAGCGCTTTGATTTAGACCAATACTTTGTCGCTAAATTAAGCGGCGCAGACTTAAAAGAAAGTAAACCACATCCAGAAATTTTCATTAAAGCTGCACAAGCATCAGGACATAGCAAAAAACACTGTATGGTGATAGAAGACTCCAGCAATGGTATTAAAGCAGCCAATGACGCAGGTATCTTTGTTGTTGGGTATGATAGCACTCACTCTACAGATCAAGATTATAGCAAGGCCGATAAAGTAGTGAGCTCATTTTCTCAGATTCATTACCATAGTGTAGCCGAATTGTTTTAAAACAACTATTGTATTGGAGTACTAAAAAATTGAAAAGCCATCACTTGCGTGATGGCTTTTCGCCCCAAATTTGATTAACACCTTAAGGTATCAACCTACTTATAATTTCGAAATTACATAAAAATGAGAAAATATACATCTCATTTCACACAACTTTTTGTTTATCAGCTTGATACTATTAATTTTTGCTTAGATTTTACATATCCAAAGTATAAAATATAGGCGTAACATGCTATTACCAATAAAAAGGCTGTTTTAAAACCTATATTATCTGCCAATAGGCCATATAGAGGAGGAATAATGGCACCACCAACAATAGCCGTACACAGCAAGCCAGAGGCTTGTGGCTTTAAATCTCCTTGTCCTTCTATGGTTAGGGTAAAGATGGTTGGAAACATAATAGAGTTAAATAGTCCTACAGCCAAAATAGACCACATGGCAACCAATCCTGATGAACTAATAGAGATAAAAAGCATTGCAACCGCTAATGATGCAAATATTGCTAAAACTTTCCCTGGCTTAATAATACGGGTTAAATAGGCTCCAACAAAACGTCCTACCATTGCCCCGCTCCAGTATAAAAAGACAAATGCTCCAACAATTGCTTTTGGATCAACGCTAGCTAATTCTTTTCCGATAACACTAGAGGCAAAAGAATTCATTACACTACTCTCTAAAATTACTGATGCCAAGTTCATGTCCATAAAATATAGAACTAAGAAACTACCAATAGAAACCTCAGCACCAACATATACAAAAATACCGACAACACCCATCATCACATATTTGTTTTTAAACAACCTAGTATAGCCTCCTTTTGGGCTTTCTTGTAAAATTTTTGGAAGCTTAATAAATACAAATAGTACCGCTAGAATAGCAATACATCCTGCTAGAATTAAAAATGGAGAGGACACTGCTGCCGCTTCACCTATATAATAATTTTCTTGATCTACCTCTGGAAGAGTAGCAATTGCCTCACTGGACATAATGGTATCACTTAACAAAAACGAAGCTCCAATAATAGGTGCTATAGCAGCACCTAAAGAGTTAAAAGCCTGTGATAAATTAAGCCTACTGGATGCTCCATTTTCTGCGCCTAAAACCGCTACATAAGGATTGGCGGCAACTTGTAGGATTGTAATTCCAGCAGCCAGGGTAAAATACCCTACGATAAATACAAGAAAAATGCGTTCTGAGGCAGCGGGTGAAAACAACACACAACCTACTGCCATTACCGCTAACCCTAACACAATCCCTTTTTGGTATCCAATTTTGGATAGCAGCCAACCTGCTGGAACAGAAAAAACAAAAAAGGCGCCAAAAAAAGCAAATTGAACTAATACGGCTTGAAAGTTTGACAACTCAAATACATCTTTAAGTCTTGGTATTAAACTATCTACTAGAACGGTAATAAATCCCCATAAAAAAAACAGTATCGTGACTATAATAAAGGCTGATGTGTAACTTTTTTTATTGGTATCCATAATTATTTTTTATTATAAAAACTTGGGTTAATAGTTGTATTTTTTTGATCTTGATAGGTAGTGGTTGTAAAACCCTCATGTATAGAATAGGCTCCGGTTTCTCCTTTTTTATTGACCGCAATATACCCTACTTGGAAGTCTTCAAAGTTGGGTGTTTTTTCTATAATTCTAAGGATTGCTAGCTCACAAGCTTCTTGTGGAGATTTTCCTTGTCTCATGAGTTCCACAATTAAATAACTTCCCACTGTTTTTAGCACTTCTTCTCCCAGCCCCGTTGCAGTTGCAGCGCCTATTTCATTGTCTACAAATAAGCCTGACCCAACAATAGCAGAGTCTCCCACGCGTCCAGACATTTTATAAGCCAGGCCACTTGTGGTGCATCCGCCAGATATTGTTCCGTTTTTATCAATGGCCAACATGCCAATGGTGTCATGATTTTCGATATTAATAATAGGCTTGTATTTGGAGGTTTTTTTCCAGATTTCCCAATCTTTTTTTGATTGTTCTGTCAATAAATTTTCTCTTTTAAAACCTTGAGAAACAGCAAATTCTTCAGCGCCAACACCCGCTAAAATAACATGAGGAGTATCCTCCATTACCTTTTTAGCTACAGCAATAGGATGCTTTATATTTTGCATGCACAACACCGCGCCATAATCGCCTTTTTCGTTCATAACACAAGCGTCCAAGGTAACACGGCCATCTCTATCTGGGAGCCCTCCAATACCCACAGATTGCCCCAGGGCATTGGCCTCCTCTATGGCGCAACCAGCAATAACTGCATCTAAGGCAGAACTACCCTGCTCCATGGATTGCCATGCCTTTTTGGTTGCCTGCTCTACACTCCAAGTAGCAATTACAACCGGTAGTAAAGAATTTGAAACTGGTACATCTTGTTTGTCTTTAGCTCCCTTTGGAGTTGCAGCAGTAGCTGCAAGGCTAGAGCCTAGGGCCGTTATTCCAACAGAGCCTCTGTCTCTTATACACATCTCCGAGCCCAGAGAC
>CAJXUG010000034.1:0-13806 GCA_913060785.1 uncultured Flavobacteriaceae bacterium
GGCATACGAGATTTCTGCCTGTCTCGTGGGCTCGGGGATGTGTATAAGAGACAGGGATTTGGAAATTACCATCACCTTTGCAAACCCCACAAAAATTTCTAAAATAAGCACACGTTTTTACAATGCCAATGGGCAGTGGTTGTATGCTCCTAAAGAAATTGAAATCCAGACCGATTATGGGCTATTGCCAAAGATTAATCTACCAAGTACCAATCAAACCATTTTGGATGTAAACCTTAAGGTGGGGGTTACTACTTCTTTTATTAAAATTTCGGTCCCTAGCTATGGCATTATCCCAGATGGCTTGCAGGGCGCTGGAAATAAAGCATGGACCTTTATTGACGAGATTGTGGTAGAGTAATTACCCTTTATTCACAATCGTAGAGGAAGCTTGGTCCAAACACATTACCGTTAAATCTGCAATATTTACGTGAGGGGGTCTTGTAACAGCAAAGTAGATAACATCTGCAATGTCCTGAGGCTGTAATGGCGTGAAGTTTTGATATACCTTACTTGCGCGCTGAGTATCTCCTTTAAAACGTACTTCGCTAAACTCGGTTTCTACTAGTCCTGGATTTATAGCCCCTACTTTAATACCTTTTCCGTTAAGATCTAGACGCATGCCTTGATTTATAGCATCTACGGCATATTTGCTAGCGCAATACACGTTGCCATTTGGATATACTTCTTTTCCAGCCGTAGATCCAATATTGATAATATGCCCAGAAGCCTTTGCAATCATTTTGGGTATGATGGCCTTAGAGACATACAACAGTCCTTTTACATTGATATCTATCATAGCATCCCAATCATCACTCGATCCAGACTCAATACTATCTAGCCCATGTGCATTACCAGCATTATTAATTAAAATATCAACGGTGTTAAACCCTTTTGGTAAATTGTTTAGTAGTGAATTTACACTTTCTTTATCACGCACATCAAAACAAAGAGTATGCACATTTGTGTGTAAAGACAGCTCTTTTGAAATAGCTTCTAGCCGATCTTGGCGTCTTCCACACAAAATTAAGTTGATGTTGTTTTTAGCAAATAAGGTGGCCGTTGCACGTCCAATACCAGAGGTGGCACCTGTAATTAGAGCAGTTTTTTTCATAAGAGTTAGCAAAACTAAAACAGCGCCTGATCCTATTGTTGGAAAACCATCCTTCTAGGGGAGCATATTTTAGAAATTAATAACTACAAATGTACGTGCTAAAAGTGATAAAAAACAGTCTTAAAATTTTATTAACAAACTTGACTTCAAGCATTAGTTACCTTACATTTAGACCCTAGAAAAAAAATTGAAATTTAACGTAACTTGTGTATTAAAATTTCGTCTTTAGTATTGAGTAGTATTACCCGCTTACAGTAGGCAAATCATGCTAATAAAAAATCATTAGAGAAAAAGTAATAAATCTAAGACAACAAAACAGGACTATGGAACAAATAACTACGCCCACAGATATTGGCGCATTGAACGATAAAATTGAGAAAGAAAGTGCTTTTGTAGACATTCTCACCATGGAAATGAACAAAGTAATTGTGGGTCAAAAACACATGATTGAACGATTGCTTATTGGACTGCTGGGCCAAGGACACATATTGTTAGAGGGTGTTCCTGGATTAGCAAAAACACTAGCGATTAACACACTGTCTCAAGCTGTAAAAGGGAGTTTTAGTAGGGTGCAATTTACTCCAGATTTACTGCCTGCAGATGTGGTAGGGACCCTTATATACAACATGAAGGATAATGATTTCAGTATTAAAAAAGGGCCAATTTTCGCCAATTTTGTATTGGCAGATGAAATTAACAGAGCACCCGCAAAGGTGCAATCTGCGCTTTTAGAGGCCATGCAAGAAAAGCAGGTAACTATTGGTGATACCACCTTTGTGCTAGAAAAACCATTTCTAGTAATGGCAACCCAAAACCCTATTGAGCAAGAAGGAACCTATCCACTTCCAGAGGCCCAAGTAGACAGGTTTATGCTAAAAACAGTAATTAAATATCCAACCCTTGAAGATGAACAATTAATTATACGCCAAAACCTAAAAGGAGGATTTGAAAAAATTAATCCTGTGGTAACTGTAGCTCAAATTTTGCGTGCACAAGATGCAGCTAGGGAAGTATATATGGATGAGAAAATAGAAAAGTACATTCTAGATATCATCTTTGCGACACGAACCCCAGAGCATTACAAACTAGCAGAGTTGAAACCTCTTATAAGTAACGGAGCTTCTCCTCGAGGCAGTATCAACCTCGCCGTTGCTGCAAAGTGCTATGCTTTTATTAAAAGAAGAGGCTATGTTGTCCCTGAAGATGTTCGTGCTGTGGTACATGATGTGCTTCGTCACAGAATAGGGATTACTTATGAGGCTGAGGCAGAAAATGTAACTACAGAAGACATCATCAACAAGATTGTAAATGTCATTGAAGTACCCTAGCTAAATTTTTAAACATCTGCTTAAAAAACTGTTTATCTTTTTTAAGATAAAGGCATTACAAAATCCAATTACACGTTCTCACCAATACCATGGATACTAAAGAGCTCTTAAAAAAAGTACGAAAAATTGAAATCAAAACACGCCGTTTGAGCGACCATGTTTTTGGTGGAGAGTACCACAGTACTTTTAAGGGGCGCGGAATGACTTTTAGCGAAGTGCGCCAATACCAGTATGGTGATGATGTGCGAAGCATAGACTGGAATGTAACGGCACGATACAACGAGCCGCATATCAAAGTCTTTGAAGAAGAGCGGGAGCTTACCCTAATGCTTATGGCAGATATTAGTGGGTCTGAGTTTTTTGGGACAGATGCCCAGTTTAAAAACGAAATCATTACAGAGATTGTAGCTACTCTTGCTTTTTCTGCAATGCAGAACAATGACAAAGTAGGGATTATATTATTTACAGACCAAATAGAGTTGTTTGTGCCTCCAAAAAAAGGAAAATCACATATTTTAAGAATCATTAGAGAATTACTTGAGTTTAAACCCAGTAGTAAAAAGACAGACCTCAGCCAAGCACTCAAATACCTTAGTAATGTAATGAAGAAAAAGGCTATTGTTTTTGTGCTTTCAGATTTTATGACACAAGGGTATAAAGACACCCTTAAAATTGTTGCCCGCAAGCATGATGTAACGGGCATACGGGTATTTGACCGCAGAGAACAAACCCTGCCTAACCTAGGAATGGTACAAATGCTTGACCAAGAAACTGGAGAGGCGATGTTGGTTCATACCGGCTCTAAAGGGGTGCGTGAGCAGTATGCAGCCCATCACAAACAAGGGGTTGCCTACTATGAAGATGCTTTTGCTAAAAGTGGTGCAGGTGCAATAGCTTGCAGGGTGGATGAAAGTTACGTGAAAAAATTATTAGGGTATTTCAAAAGAAGATAGCATCATTGAAAAAAGCAAACAACATATCAATTTTTAAAAATAAATGTGCTACAGTACTGGCTGGGCTTTTGTTTTTTCTTGCTTTTTCTGCAACAGCACAAGTAATTACAAAGGCAGACACCACTGCCATTAAAATAGGAGAAGAGTTGCGTATATCTTTCGAGATTCAAGCAGATTCCACAGATTTGGTTGTCTTTCCAGACCAACAAAGTTTTTTGCCCTTAGAAGTCATAGAAAGCTACGCGACAGATACCACCTACAGTAATTCAAAAATCAACTACAGAAAACAATACGGCCTCACCCAGTTTGATTCTGGCAGCTATACCATACCCAGGCAAAAAATAATATTCAACAACAAGTTTTTCCTTTCAGACACTATCAACGTTGAGGTGCGTGATGTAGCCATTGACACTACAAAACAAAAAATGTTTGATATAAAGCCAGCAATGGAAGTAGATAAAGCTCCATTTCAAGTTCCTAACGGTATCTATTGGCTTATTATATTGGTAGGGATAGTGGTAGCTATTTGGTATTTTTTAAAGCGCAAAAAACAAAAGGCCGAAGCCAAAAAACAACTACCTCCATATCAAGAGGCTTTGGTGGCCTTAGAGGAGCTGGACAGCTCGCAGTATTTATTACAAAATAATGCCAAAGAGTACTATAGTTTATTAACAGAAATTGTAAAAAGATATCTAGATAGAGAGGTAGATGATGCGGCACTAGAGAGTACAACACAGGAGCTTATAGAGAGGTTAAACACATTAAAAAAATCAGGAAATTTTGATTTTCAATCACAAGACATAAAACACCTTGAGACTATTTTAAAAAGAGCAGATTTAGTGAAGTTTGCAAAAATGCAACAAGGTTCTGGGCAAGCCCAGGCAGATAGATCTAGGGTTGAGGAAATTATAAGCAATACCCACAAGGCGGTTCCAGAGCCAACACAAGAAGAATTAATGCAAGACACCTTGTATCAACAAGTATTGCAAAAAAAGAAATTACGCAAAAAAATAATACTTACTGGATCAAGCCTTATACTTGTTTTAATGATTAGCGCTGCTGTTTTTTCTAGCCTCTATGGGTTTGCCGCCTTAAAAGAAACGGTTTTTGGCAACTCATTAAAAGATACATTAGATGGGCGTTGGTATAAAAGCCAGTACGGTGCTCCGGGGCTTGTTATTGACACCCCAGAAATATTGGTTAGACAAACAAAAAACAATCCCAAGGATAGTATTGCTTCCCCTAATAACGGGAGTTGGTTTACTTATGGCGCCATAGGTGAGGATCTTTATATTTCGCTCTCCATTACAAAAGCAGCGCAGCAGGCTTCTCAAGAGGATCAAGGGGTAGCTATTGATGCTGAAATAGAACAGGCTCTTGAGACCCTAGAAAATGCTGGAGCATTAAATTTGGTTGTAAAACAAGAGGCTTTTTCTTCAGATGAGGGATTAAAGGGAGTAAAGGCGTATGGAGATTTTAATTTGAAATTACCAAACGGTACCATTTCTAAAGAGAAAATGAGCTATGAAATCTTTCTGTTTGATCAGCAAAATACCATACAGATGGTGACCATTGTTTTTGAGAGAGACCTTGAGTATGCCAACCAAATAAAAGAACGAATCATAAGCTCCATTGAGGTGCCGGTTTCACCAGAGGCCCAAAACAAAAAACAACCACAAGATGCTCAATAATTTTGAATTTGTTAATCCAGAGCTATTCTGGTTGCTATTGCTACTTCCAGTGGTTGGACTTTGGTATTTTTTAAAACGAAACAAACAAACCCCAAGTCTTAGAATATCAAGCATTCAAGGGTTTAAAACTTCAAAGAACTGGCTTGCCAAGCTAAGGCCTTTGCTTTTTTTACTTCGGTTGTTAACCCTAGCCGCTATTATTGTAGCCATGGCAAGACCAAGAACAGTAAGCCAAACAACAAGAACCGTTAGCAACAAAGGGATAGACATTGTAATGGCCATTGATGTCTCGGCAAGTATGCTTGCCAGAGATTTAAAACCCAATAGGTTAGAGGCTTTAAAAAATGTGGCTGCGGGTTTTATTAAAGACCGTGTTACAGACCGTATAGGCCTTGTAGAATATGCCGGAGAGAGTTACACAAAAACCCCGCTAACAAGTGATAAAAGCATTGTATTAGCCTCTTTAAAAAGCATAGAGTATAATACAATAATAGAAGGCGGAACAGCAATTGGCTCTGGTCTTGCCACTGCCGTAAACAGATTAAAAGAGAGTCGTGCAAAAAGTAAGGTGATTATACTCTTGACAGATGGTGTTAACAACACAGGGTTTATAGACCCCAAAATCGCCAGTGAGCTCGCCAAAGAGTTTGAAATTAAAGTGTATACCATTGGTTTAGGAACCAACGGTATGGCACAAAGCCCTATTGGTATTAGGGCAGATGGGAGTTTCCAATACGGCATGCAACAAGTAGAGATTGACGAAACGTTGTTAAAAGAAATTGCAAAGACAACTGGAGGCAGGTATTTTAGAGCCACCAGTAATACCAAACTAGCAGAAATTTACACGGAAATTAATGCACTAGAAAAAACAGATATAGAGGAGTTTAAATACACAAATTACACAGAACTCTATAGACCTTGGGCGCTTTGGGCTTTGGCTTTGTTTTTGTTTGAACTCTTTTTACGTTACACCCTTTTTAGAAGTTTTATATAAATTATGTACCAACTAGAACAACCCATTTATTTTTATGTGCTATTTGCCTTACCGGCAATAATAGCGGTTTACTTGTTGGTGGTACTTTGGAAAAAAAGAGCACAGCGTAGTTTTGCAAACAACACCTTGCTTGATGTGTTAAGTCCAAGTAAATCGATATTTAAAGGAAGTTTAAAACTTGTGCTTGCACTACTGGTTTTGGCATGTATGAGCTTTGCTTTAGTGAATCCAAAAATTGGAACGAAACTCGAGACGGTAAAAAGAGAAGGAGTTGATGTTGTATTTGCCCTAGATGTATCAACAAGTATGTTGGCAGAAGATATAGCTCCCAACCGTTTAGAAAAATCAAAACAATTAGTACGCCAGATAATTAACACTCTTGCTGGAGATAGAATTGGAATTATTGGTTACGCTGGTAGTGCATTTCCGCAGGTGCCAATAACCACAGATTTTTCATCTGCACGCCTTTTTTTGTCTGGAATGAACACCAATATGGTAAGCTCTCAGGGTACTGCCATGACCCAGGCCATAGAAATGGCAGAAACCTATTACAATGACATTGAACAAAAAAACAGGGTTTTGTTTTTAATAAGCGATGGTGAAGATCATCAGGGAGACTATGCAAGTATTGCTGCTCAGGCTACTAAAAAAGGCATAAAAATTTATACCATTGGAGTAGGAACCACAGCGGGAGCTAGAATTCCTTTAAAGCGCGCGGGTGTATTACAATCCTACAAGAGAGATAAAGACAACCAAGTGGTGATTACCAAACTCAATAAAGAGACCTTGCAAGAGATTGCGCAGGCTGCAAATGGCGAGTATCTGGACGGCAGCAATACAAAAGAGCTTGTAGAGCAAGTACAAAACATATTAGCAGGTATGGATAAAAAGGAGTTTGACGCAAAGCAATTTTCAGACTTTAAAGATCAGTTTCAATGGTTTTTGGCAGGAGCTTTATTATTTTTAGTACTTGATGTGTTACTTTTAGAGCGCAAAACCAAATGGATCAACAAACTCAATTTGTTTAATCAACAAAAAACAGATTCGTAATGTCTTATAGCTTAAAAAACACAAACCACACATATATTGGCAACAGCCACTACAAGACCTTTTTAAAAAGAACTTGTTTGTATATCATCATAGTATGTAGCGCTATACAAATGACCTCACAGACTAAGGTTTCTAAGGCCTTAGAACAAGATGCCTTGCAGGCAGCCCTGCACCTAAGCCAAGGCGCTCTTGCCATACAAAACAATGAATTTATTACCGCAGAAGTTGCTTACAGGAAAGCCATCGCTATTGAGGAGAATAAGGCAACAGGAAGCTACAATTTAGGGAACGCTTACTACAAAAAAAGTAAAAACGAAGAGGCGCTTAGTAGGTTTGTAAATGCAGCAAAAGTTGCAACTACTAAACCACAACGCCATCAAGCTTTCCATAACTTAGGGAATGCGCTTATGAACCAAAAAGAGTATTCTGGAGCAGTTGAGGCTTATAAAAATGCCCTTAGAAATAACCCCTCTGATGATCAAAGCCGCTACAACTTAGCCCTAGCAAAAGATCTGTTAGAGAAAAACCCGCCACAAGAAGGGGAGGATGATCAAGAAAAAGAGCAAGACAACCAAGACAAAAAAGATCAGCAAGATAAAAAGGACGACCAAGATCAAGATCAAGAAAAAGACCCTAAGGACAACCAAGATCCAGAAGACAAAAAAGGGGATGAGCAAGAAGACAAAAAAGAGCCGCAGGAACCTAAAGATCCTAAAGACGAGCAGGCAAAACAAGACCAACAACAGCAGCCTGCTGATGGGCAGCTGTCTCCCCAACAGGTGAAAAACCTGCTTGAGTCTATGAACAATCAAGAAAAGAAGGTTCAAGACAAAATCAATGCAAAAAAACAAAAGGGCGTAAAAATAAAATCTGAAAAAGATTGGTAACATGAACAGACAAAAACACATATGGTTTTTTCTTTTTGTTGTGTTATTTGCCTTCACATCACAAGCCCAGGTCACTTTTGAAACAAAAGTGAGTCGCAAAAAATTGGGCCTTAATGAGCGAGTTCGGGTAGATTTTATCATGAATGCAGATGGCGATGATTTTAATCCGCCAAGTTTTGAGGGATTTAGGGTTGTAGGAGGGCCAAACCAATCTATTAGCAACTCTTATATCAATAGAAAGCGCACCTATTCTAAAACCTATTCTTACTTTTTATCACCCCTCAAACAGGGCACCTTACGTATAGGCCAAGCTTCTATTTATGTTTCTGGGGAAACCTACACCACCTCTTCTATAACTCTTGAGATCACTCCAGCGGTAAAAACACCCTCAGATGGTTTGGGCAATAATCCAGAAGTCATAGCAGAGCAAAACGTGCATCTAGTAGCCGAAATCTCAAACCCTACTCCTTATCTTAACCAACGCCTCACCATTACCTACAAACTATATGTTTCTAACAATGTGAGTATTACCAGTCAATGGCGAGAAATAAATTCTCCTAGATATGCTGATTTTTGGAGTAAAAACATTGACAGTCAAAAACTGAATTTATTTGAAGGAAAATACCAGGGGGAGGATTACAGGTATGTTGTTTTGAAAACCACTGTGTTGTATCCTCAAAAAACCGGACCACTAGAAATTGAACCTTTAACGTTGGATGTACCTATTGACGTGCCTGGAAAAAGACGTAATATCTTTGGAAGAAGTCTTACAACAAGAGTTAATAAAACCATCTCTGCAGGAAAAAGAACCATTACTGTAAAACCTCTACCAACAAAAGATCGCCCAGATAATTTTACTGGAGCTGTGGGAGATTTCACTTTCAGTGTAACACCAAACAAAAAGGTCTTAGAGGTAGATCAGGCTCTTGAGGTATCTCTTACCGTTTCTGGTAAAGGAAATCTAAACACCCTCTCTCTACCGAGCCTAAAAGTGCCAAGTACCTTGGAGGTGTATGAGCCGCAGCGTAAAGAAAATATCCGCACAAGAGCCTCAGGGATAAGCGGGTCTATTTCTCAAACCTATACCTTGGTGCCTCAAAATAAAGGTACCTATCCCATCAGCCCTATTTCTTTTTCTTTTTTCAATCCAGATACTCAATCCTACCAGAGTATTTCCTCTGAGCAGATTGTTATAAGGGTAACAGCTGGATCTGCGCCAAAACAAGACCCAACCATAGCACAAACCCAAATCCAGAAAACCCAACCTCTTGTTATTGAGGAGCGCTTTAGATATATAAAATTGAATGCAGATTTAAGCCCTATTGCTTCACCCCCCTTTTTTAAATCAAACCTGTTTTGGGCACTACTTTTAGGCCCCTTGGGGCTTATCCCACTGTTTATTTTACTTGGTAAAAAGCACAGGTCTATGCGAGCAGATGTTCAAGGACTTAAATTGCGAAAGGCCAATAAAATGGCACGTAAATATTTGGCAGAAGCTAGGAAAAACAAACACAATAAAGCAATTTTTTATGAGGCCCTGGAGCGTTCTCTGCACAACTATTTAAAAGCCAAATTAGATATACAAACAACACAGATCAGTAAAGAGCGTATTGCAAAGTTACTTTTAGAGAGAAAAGTAGCAGCCACGACAGTTTTGGATTTTGAAACATTATTAAAAAGCTGCGAGCTTGCAAGATACACTCCCACAAGCGATGTGGCTATAAAGCAAGATTATAAAAAAGCCGTTGCCACTATTTCACTAATTGATAAACAAATACAATAAGATAAGAAGATGAAATATCTAATAAAGTTTTGTGTGTTTTTCATCCTAGGTAGCATCCAGGGGCAAGCTCAGGGGCTTTTTAATGAGGCAGCTCAAAACTATAAAAACGAAGCCTATAAAAAGGCCATTGAACAATGGAATACCATTCTAGACAATGGCCAACATAGCGCCGCCTTGTATTATAACATGGCCAATGCACATTACAAGCTAAACCAAGTGGGACCAAGTATATATTACTATGAAAAAGCCCTAGCTTTAGCGCCTAATGACGCCCAGATTAAAACAAATCTCGTCTTTGCCCAAAACGCCAAAGTTGATGCCATTACCCCGTTGCCAAAAACAATTTTTTCTAAATGGTATACTGCCATAGCAGGGCAATTTACTTTTGATGGATGGGCTTTTTTGGCTGTTTTATTTAGTGTCCTGTTCTCGCTACTGTTTTTAAGGTATTATTTTGCTAATGCAGAACAAAAAAAGAGACTGTTTTTCACTACAGCAATAATTTGTGGCTGTTTATTTGTGCTTGCTTTTACCATGGCCTCTGTTAGCTATAAAGACCTGCAAAAAAATGTATTTGCTATTGTTTTTTCAGAAGCTACAGATATTAAATCAGCGCCTAAAAACAACAGCGACACCGTCTTTGTTATACACGAGGGAACAAAAGTGCAACTTCTAGAAACAGATGGTTTATGGACTCACGTAGCAATTGTAAATGGCATAGAAGGATGGATGCCAAGCTCAGAGCTAAAGAAGTTGTAGCTTTTATGCTTTTTTAACAAGAACATTTATCTTATATTGAGGTTCAACAATTTAGCCTCAATCGTGCAAACAAAAAGCTTTCTATTTTTATTTATCTTCACCCTTTGCTTGGCGGCGCCCATTGCAATGCAATGTTGTTTTCATAGCTCAGACATTCCTTCTTTTTTAGCACAAGAAGAAGAATCTAAAACAGATACCTTTGAGTTAGAAACAGAAAAAATAACAGAAAAAGTATTGGTTTCTATAAGACCACTTAAGTGTCAAGGATCATTGAAAAAACCCCTTGAGACAGAAACTACCTATTGGAATACCATATATACTGAGCCAACCGCTCCTCCTCCACAAATGCTATAACCCTCAGGGCATAGTATTCTCTATAACAAAATAAAAAAAATTGCTTTTAGTAAAAGGCAGTTCATTGTATTTCAAAAGCTAAAAACAAATCATATGTTTAAAAATATATTTAAAAATTTTCAAGGCAATTTATTTGGAGGTATTACTGCAGGTATTGTTGCCTTACCCCTAGCACTGGCCTTTGGGGTGCAGTCTGGTCTTGGGCCAAGTGCAGGACTATATGGCGCAATTATGATTGGGTTTTTTGCTTCACTTTTTGGCGGTACAAACACACAGATATCTGGCCCAACGGCACCAATGACAGCTGTGTCTATGGTGATTATAGCTGGGATTGTAGCTGCCAATAATGGAGACTTAGACCTGGCCTTGCCTTTTATTTTGTTGGTGTTTTTATTGGCAGGCTTGTTCCAGATTATATTAGGGGTTTTAGGTTTTGGAAAGTATATAAAGTACATACCATATCCTGTAGTTTCTGGTTTTATGACCGCCATAGGAGTTATTATTTTGGTCACACAATTACTGCCAATGGTGGGGTATTATACCACAGATGACACCCAATTTATTGATTCTTTTAAACCCCAAGCGCAAGAAGTGCTGCTTGATAAAATTTTAAAAGACGAAGCTGGAGAAGGTATTCTGGTGCTTGAAAATTTTAAAGAAACAGTTGTTAGGGCAGAAGAAATAACCCCAAAAGAAATAACAGCAGAAGCTACTATTCTTGCTAAGACAGCAGGATCTGGAGTACTAGGCGCTTTAAAAAGGTTTCCAAGGGCATTGGGGCAAATACAATGGTTAGAATTTATGCTAGCCTTAGCTACTATCTTTATTATTTTCGGATTTAAAAAAATCACCACCAAAGTACCTAGTACATTAGTTGCGCTTCTGGTGGTTAGTTTGACGGCCTACTTTTTAAAATTAGACTACCGTCCTATCCAAGAAATTCCTTCAGGATTTCCAATACCACATTTTGAAATGTTTACAAGTTTTAGCCTTGGACAAATATCACCTTATATATTTACAGCCCTCACATTAGCATTTCTTGGGGCTATTGATTCTTTGCTAACCTCTGTGGTGGCAGACAACATGACAAAAACAAAACACAATCCTAACCAAGAATTAATTGGGCAAGGAATTGGGAATAGTATTGCCTCTATTTTTGGAGGAATTCCGGGAGCGGGAGCAACCATAAGAACCGTTGTTAACATAAATAGTGGAGGTACAACCAAACTCTCAGGCATGGTAGCTGCTATTGTTTTACTAGTTGTATTATTGGCATTAGGACCTATTGCTTCCCAAATTCCTGCTGCTGTCTTGGCTGGAATTTTAGTAACTGTTGGTATTGGTGTTATGGATTATAAAGGCTTGAAAGCAATTCCTAAAATGCCACAAAGTGAAGTAATTATTATGCTTGTGGTTTTATTGTTATCTGTTTTTTGGAACTTGGTCTTTGCCGTTGGTATTGGTCTTGTGCTTGCAGCACTAATTTTTATGAAAAAAATAGGAGATTCTGCAGCGAGACGCTCCAAGGTTGTGTCTTTACAAATAGCAGACGAGCTACACTTACCATGGGCAGATGAAATTATATTTCCGGAAAACTTAAAACAACAGGTGTTTATAAAGCGTATGGCTGGGCCACTTTTTTTTGCCAACACCAGTGATTTCCAAGAACTTGCAAAACAAGTGCCAGACACGGCAACTCACCTTATCATACGCATGGAACGAGTACCGTATATAGATCAATCTGGACTTTATGCTATGGAGGATCTTGTTTTGAGATTAAAACAAGCCGATGTAAAAGTATTAATTGTGAACCTAACTCAGCAACCAAGAATGATGATGGAGAAGATAGATTTAATTCCAGAGTTAATTTCAGATCTAGAAATATTTAAAGATTTTAAACAGGCAATGGTGTACATTCAGGCCAATAAAAATAGCGCTTTGTAATTATTCTGAGCTAGTTTTTTCCTCAGAAGGCTCACTATCTTGAGTGTTTTTTTGAAGCTTGTCTACCTCCTCTATAATGTTTGGCAATAACAAAGGGCCAATTGCGGCAACGGGCTGGTAAAGCAGAGATGATTCTTTCTTTTGAGAGGGTATAAGTAGCCCGCTGATGTTGGTAGATGCGTTTAAAAACATAAAAATAACACTACAAATAAAAGCTATTTTTAAGGTGTTAAATAATCCCCCAAGTACTTTGTTAACGAGTCCTAAAGCTGCAAAATCTGCAATTTTTGTTAGAATTTTTCCTGCCAGATTCACCACAATTAATATAATTAAAAAGGTAACTCCAAAGGCGGTAAGATTTATTATCTCTGGACTCCACTGCAAGGTTTTAGATAATAGATTTGCTGCAAAATAAGAAAAATGTATAGCTCCATATACTCCTAGGACTAATCCAATTAAGGAGGCAAGAGTAGCAAAAAGCCCTTTTCTTATCCCTCGGTAAAAAGCATAAATGAGTATAATGCCTAGAATGATGTCAATACTATTCATGGAGATATATTTTGATTTTAAAGATATAAAAACCTAAAGGATGAACCAATGGTTAGTTTTTAAAGCTTTTTAAAACAAAGAAGTTACCTTTACAAAAAGTATATACTAGGTGCAGATTTGCGTTTGAGCCCTTTTATAAAGACAATATATGGCAAGAGACGAACAATTAAAACAACGATGGGAGGCAGTAGTGGCTTTTCTTAGTAATCGCTTTGCGGATGGAGATTCCCTGGATTTAGACGCTATTATTTATTTAGTAGGAGTGCAGGAGCTAGGACAACTTCATAAAAAATTTAAAAAAGACGAAAAAGTAAACCTAATGCACATTGCCATTTGTCGTTTGCTAGAACCCCTGTCTCTTATACACATCTGACGCTGCCGACGAAGAGGATAGTGTAGA
>CAJXUG010000035.1:0-13706 GCA_913060785.1 uncultured Flavobacteriaceae bacterium
TTCGTCGGCAGCGTCAGATGTGTATAAGAGACAGTTACAGGAGAGCTTAAGTATTATAATTCTAAGCTTAGCCAAAAACCCTATAAAGAGTGGTAACTGTTTTTTAATTCAAGCGGTTAAAAACCTGCTAATTAAAAAACTAGGAGTGCTGAGCTACCAGCGCAATGATTTCTGCAATAGTTTGTTTATCACTACTGCCTTCCCTCCCGTTAGAAAAGCTCACTCTAGGGTTCGTTGTTTCTATAGGCAGGTTTTTAAGGGCCGAAAAATGAACCATATCAAAACCAGCCTCTTTAAATGAAAGTATATTGGTTTTATTAATACCGCTACCGGGCATAATTTGCAAGATTTTGGTCTTATTTTTTAATTGTTTTAAAAGCTGTATACCGTCTATTGCTTTTGGCATTTGCCCAGAAGATAGAATTCTAGTGACCCCTAAAGTCTCTAAATCTTGTAATGCTTTATATGGGTCCTGGGTCATATCAAAAGCCCTATGAAAGGTAAATTCTAGGTTTTTTGAAGCCTCCACTAGCTCCTGGGTGGCCTGTATATCTAACTGATTATGAGAATTAAGCGCTCCGCTTACAACACCTGCGCAACCTATAGAATGACAAAAAGCAATATCCCGCTTTATAATATCAAGCTCCTGGTGTGTGTAGTTAAAATTACCTGCTCTAGGACGAACGAGCACATGCACCGCAATATCAAGCTCCTTAACCGCCTTTTCAATGCATCCATAAGACGGCGTAAGGCCTCCAACACTTAGTTGGGTGCATAGTTCTACTCTATGGGCGCCTGCGTCTTGAGCGGCCTTGGCAGAGGCGAAAGAATTGGCGCAAATTTCTATAATCATCTACAATGGTGCTTTTTATAGCGGCAAAGCTACCACAATTTAATGCTTTTTTATATCCACTGAAACAACTTTCCTGGCAAGGGCCTTACTAAAGATTTCATCTCTAATTTAAGTAAAAGTTGGGCAACCTTATAGGTCGGCATTTCACACCCAACAGCAATAGCATCAAGAGCCACCTTGTCTTTATCTTTTAAAAAATTAAAAAGGATTTTTTCTTCACCCTCCAGAGATGTAAACAACTGGGGTTGCAGTGTGGGTTTTTTAATTTCATCAAGATCCCATCCAAGATGATACACCAAATCTGCGGCGCTAGTAATAATACTTGCTTGATGGGTTTTAATAAGCATATTACATCCCTGGCTCTGGGTGTCTGTAGCTCTCCCTGGCACAGCAAAAACATCTCTTGAGTAGCTGTTGGCAATATCTGCGGTAACCAAACTACCGCCTTTGGCCGCAGATTCAATGACTATGGTGGCCTGGCTCATACCTGCAATAATTCTATTTCGTTTTAAAAAATTATTTCTATTAAAGGGATCGCTAGACCAAAACTCACTAATAAAACCCCCATTTTGTAACACCTTTGGCATATATTTTTTATGCGCCTTTGGATATATTTTATTCATGCCATGGGCCAAACAAGCAATGTTTTGTAACCCATTTGCAATGGCCGCTTTATGGGCACAAATATCTATCCCATATGCAAAGCCAGAAACTATGACCGGGTTAAGGGGCGCTAGCTCTGCCACCAACTTTTCACAAAATGAAATTCCGTAGGTGGTAATTTTTCTAGTTCCAACAATGCTGATAATTTTTTTGTTTTCAAGGTCAATATTCCCGTCTTGAAAAAACAAAATAGGACCATCCAAACAGTGTTTTAATTTTTCCGGATATTTAGTGTCTTTAAAATAGCGGTAGGACAGGTTTTGAGATGTTATAAAATGTAATTCCTCCCTTGCCAAATCTAATAGATTTTTTTGCTGAAGCTGCCTTACCTTAAAGTTGCCAATACCATGAATTTTAAGAAGGTTTGATGGCTTTTCTTTAAAGATCCCCTCGGCAGATCCTACGTGGTGTAATAGTTTTTTGGCAGAGGTGTCTCCCAAATTTGGTGTGCGCTGTAGCGCTAAGGTGTAAAGTAATTCTGTCTTGGAAAGCATGGTAACGTATTTTTAGAAGTAAACTTCTAGGGCAATGCCAAACCGGGGAGAATGAGCAAGATACGTATTTTTTAGGTTGTTAATAAGTTGCACAGAGCAGAAAAAAAAGAATACAAAAAAAAGGTATATTTGTTTTATGCAACTCTCTCCGTACATAAAAGACTTACTCTATCGTTATGAATGTGTCATCATTCCTGGCTTTGGTGCTTTTTTAGCAAATTACACCTCAGCAAGCATAGACGCAGATTCTAGCACGTTTTATCCTCCAGGAAAAACCATTTCTTTTAACAGGCAGCTGCAAACCAATGATGGTTTATTGGCAAATTATGTAGCCTCTGTAGAGGGAACATCCTATGAGTTGGCATTACAAAAAATTAGAAATTTTACAGGATCGTTATCTCTCGAGCTCTCTAAGGGCGAGCGTGTAACTTTAGATACCATCGGAGATTTCTCTCTAACCCCAGAGAATAAAGTGCAGTTCTTGCCCTGTGGTACAGAAAACTTTAACATCGCTTCTTTTGGTTTAACTACGTTTATTTCTTCAGAAATTTTAAGAGACATCCAACAAAAGCAACTAGCTACAGCCCAAGAGGCTCCTGTGGTTGGCGCTCCAAATAGAGGTGTTGCACCATTTATAAAATACGCTGCCATAGGCCTTATTGCAATTGCCGTTTCTGGATTAACGGGTTTAAAAATTTATGAGGGCACCGTTCAGGAACATAATTTTGCTCAAAAGCAAAAAGCCAATACCAAGCTAGAAAAAGAAATACAACAAGCAACTTTTAGTATTACAAGCCCACTGCCAACACTTGAGTTGTCTGTAACCAAACAAACAGGTAAATATCATGTTGTTGCAGGTGCTTTTAGAGTAAAAGAAAATGCAGAGAGAAAGGTTGCCCAGCTTCATAAAAAAGGATTTGCAGCCATAAACCTAGGGGTTAATAAATATGGCCTACACCAGGTTGTGTATGCTAGTTATCAAAACAGACTGCAGGCTCTTAAAAATCTTCGTACTATTAAGGCTACACAAAACAATGACGCCTGGTTACTAGTCAAAGAAATAGTACTCCACTAAACAACAAGTAGCCTTAATTGTAGATAATACATGCTGTTTTACTCTTTTGGTTTTATCTTTGCCTAAAACAATTCTCATGGAACCAAAGAACCCTAAAGATTCTTTTACAATTATCACAGACCTTGTACTACCAAGTGAGACCAACCCTATTGGTAATATGTTTGGTGGAGAACTCTTAGCGCGCATGGATCGTGCAGCAAGTATTGCCGCAAGAAGACATAGCCGCAGAATTGTAGTAACTGCCTCGGTAAATCATGTGGCCTTCAATAAGATGATTCCGCTGGGAAGCGTGGTAACTGTTGAAGCAAAAGTCTCTAGAGCCTTTAAAAGCTCTATGGAGGTATTTATGGATGTTTGGATTGAGGACCGTGAGAGCGGTATTAGAAGCAAGGCCAATGAAGGAATCTACACCTTTGTTGCTGTTAATGAAATGGGAAATCCAATGCCAGTTCCGCCAATTGTGCCAGAAACTCAGATAGAAAAACAACGCTTTGATGCTGCCCTTAGAAGAAAACAACTTAGCTTGTTGTTGGCCGGTAAAATAAACCCCCAAGATGCTACAGAGTTGAAAGCATTGTTTGAATAGCCCTGGTTACATTTTATACACCCAGTCAGCAGGGTTCATCTCTGTGTCGTTTCTGTACACCATAAACTTAATGACGGTTTGCTTTGTAACGGGATGTGTAAACACCTTCCCAATTGGGTCTTTTGTGAATACTTTATCTCCCTTTTTTACACTTATAGTAGCCAAATTATAATAGATAGTGATGTAATCTCCATGCTGTATCATAACAGCTTTATTTGCATTTTTCAACTGTTGTATTTGTAGTATTTCTCCATTAAACACTGCGCGCGCCTGGGCGTTGGCATTGGTCGCAATTTCTACCCCATGAAAGGTTTGTGTTACGTTTGGAAATTGAGGATGTTGCCTAGTTCCATATTTGTTGATGACAAGCCCTTGTTTAACAGGCCAAATTAATTTACCCTTATTGTTTTTAAAATCTTTTGCTATAGCGGCGGCCTCTGGCGTTAAAGCAAATTTTGTGGCAGAAGCGGTGGTGGTTTTAGATTTGTTTTCTCTTGCTTTTTTATTTGCCGCAGCAATGGCGTCACGAATCAACTTTTTGATTTGACCATTTATTTTGTTGGCCTTTTGTTGTTTGGCGCGTATTTGTTTGGTGAAGGTGCTCTCTTCTTTTTTAAGAGATGTAATGAGGGTTTGTTGCAACTCTTTCTCTTTTTTAAGCTTGGCTTTAGCAACTGTATTTTCTGAAATTAGCAAGTCTTTTTCCTTGCGCTGAGCAATCAAATCTAGATTTAACTGCTGTAATAATTCTGTCTTTGTTTTGATACTTTCTCCTTGTTTTTTTCTGTGATTTGCGTACTGTTTCATGTACTGGACACGCTTGTAGGCCTGCAGAAAATCTTCGCTGGATAATAAAAATAAAACCCTACTTTGTTGTGATTTACTCTTGTAAGATTTCTGGACCATAGCTGCATAGTCCTCTTTTAGTTGTTGAAGTTCGTTTCTTAGTAAAGAAATTTGAGTTAAATTTTCGTTGATTTTGCGCGTAAGTAAATTAGCCTGTTGGTTGGTAACCCGTATGAGGTTTTGCTGGGCTTTGATGCGCTGGTTTATATCTTCAACCTCAGAGAGCACCGTTTTTTTTACCCCACGAGTTTTAAATAGTAAGGTGTTTATTTTCTTGATATCGTTTAAAATACTTTCACGCTGTTGTTCTAGTTGCTGTTGTTTGTTTCCAGGTTGAGCCAAGGCGCTAAAATTTCCGAAGAACAGCAGCAAGAAAACCAATATGTAAAAACGTTTTTTCATTTATTTAAAAGATCTTTGGATATAGCCCTTTGGAATATTAAATGGAAACCCAACCGATACATTAAGATCTATTTTTTTATAGCGTATAAAAATACGTGTTTGCTCTAGCCCATCCTGAGCCAAAATACCCAGCTGTGTTGGGTAATAATCATTCTCTATCTTTTGATATGGCCCGTATTGGACCAGTAGATTTTTTTTGGCATCTGGTTGTGAAATTTGCGCCTGATGGACCATAAAGTTATCTGGATTTAACAACATAGACAACATATAGTTAAGATTTTGTTTTCTTGGTGTTATGCGGTATTTTGAGGTTTGTGACTCACCAACAGAGGCAGGGGTAACACTTACTGTTTTGGGTTTTACATCTAAAATACTCTGGCCTAAAAGCAGCCTTTGCACTTGATCAAAGTTAATTTGTGTTCCAAGCAAATTACTAATGAGGCTGAAATCTCCCTCAAAATATGAATTACTTAAGGTCTCGTAAAACTTCACACGCTCTGGTGTTATTAATATTTTTGCAAGGGTAACTCCCAAAATAGAGGCTTTGATCCAAATAATACTCCCTTTTTTTATTCTAAGACTCGTTGTAATGCTTTGAGACTCCTTTGGAGTTTCATACTTCACCTGCATTCTTGCTGCCAGGGTGTTAAAGTCTTGAGAAGCCGCCTTATGAGCATTTAAAAGCGCTTTAGCGCTCAAGTTTTTGTCTGCAATTACAGAGCCCTCAATGGATTTTGTAGTCCCACAACCAAGGGTAACTAATAAAAGAGCAACTAAGGTAAAGTGTGTTAGTTTCATAGTGCTAATTTGAGTCTAGAATTTCCGCAGCTTTTTTAGCAAAATTTGCTGCTTTTATAGTGTTCCCGAGGCCTGTATATGCAACGGCTAATTGCTCATAAAATTCTTTTTCTAATTCTGTATTGTCAAATAAATAGTCTAAACCTGTTTCTAGGGCATTGATAGCAGACTTAAAATCTTGAAGGTTATTATTGACTTTAGCGTTTAACAAATACAATATCGGCTGGGCGGGGAAGACCTCTAAAGAGATCGCGCTTAGATTTTTTGCCGCTGTAAAGCGGTTAAATTCTAGTTGTAGTAACAGGGTGTTTTTAAGTAAGCTGAAATTATCTGAATCTACCTCAATTCCTTTTTGATAAAAAGTAAGCGCGAGCTCTTTGTTGCCTTTAGAGAGATAGTAGTCTGCTATTTTTTCAAATACCTGGCCGTTGTTATCTTTAGAAAACACCTCAACAATACCCTCAAGCTCTGCTTGGTATTGTGGGTTTTGCTGAACAAAGGTTAAAAAATCTCCCAAGACTTTGTATTGGCTTTCTTTTTCTATCACTCTTGAGTTAAACACTTTTTTCATGGACGCCATCGCGCCCATGGTGTTGCCTTGGTCTAGGTGAAATTTATACAGTGCTAAATGCACCAGGATACTGTTTGGAAACTTGTTTTGCAATTCTAAAGCGGTTTGATACGCTTTTTCTGGATTGCCATTTTCACTATACAAGTAAATAAGGTTTAGGTATTCACGCTCATTTGCAGGATTATTTTTGCGTTTTTTTTCTGCATTGTTAATGGCCCCACGGGTATTGCCCGTTTGTCTATAGATTTGCTTTCTCAGAGCAGTTCTATACACACTCTCCCCCCAAGAATCCTCTAATTCATCGAGCAACAATAAAGCCTTTTCATACTGCTTTGTTCTTTGATATAAATTGGCCAAGTCTTCTTTGTAATCTTGGTCATACACGATAAGCTTTTTCACCAAAACAATAGCCTTGTTGTACTCTCTAGTTAGGTAGTAAAGATCATAGAGGGTTTCTAAAACATCTTGGTTTTCTGGCTCTTGACGCAGTACCTTTTCTAGGTTTATTTCTGCCTGATTGTATTGCTTGAGCTTTATCTGGTTTTTGGCAAACTCAAAAAACACAATAGCATCTGCCTGGAGGTTTCCACCACTTTCTTTTTGTGCTTTTTCTAGAGCGGTAATTGCTAGAGCATAGTTCTCTATTGATTTTTGTTTTAAAGCCTCATAAAAGCTTTCTAGAAAAGCATCTGAGACCTCTTGAGGCTCCCCTAGAGGGGTTGCTGCAATTTCTTGGGCAACCAGTGCTCTTGGAGCAAAAAAGCCTCCTAGAATCAATAAAACTGTTAATATGTGTTTAAAATTCAATAGCAATAAATTTAACCTTTCTGAGCCCTTAGGGGCAGCATTATTTTAATTGAGAGTAATCTCCAATACTAACGTTGGTGAAATCGCCATTAAAATGAGCGTTATTTCCAATCATAGCATTATCTAAAGAAGCATTTTCTATAACCGTATTGGTTTGAATGATGCTGTTTTTTATAGTACTATTTTCAATTACAGTGCCCTTCCCAATTGATACAAAAGGACCTACAGTGCTATTTTTAAGCACCACGCCCTCCCCAATAAAGCAAGGTTCTATAATAGTAGCGTTGTCTAAAGTAGCTGTTTTTGAAACTAAAGCAGCCCCATCCTCTTGCAAAAATCCTAACATACGGCGGTTGGTTTGTACTGTAATTTCTTTATTGCCACAATCCATCCACTGCGAAACGGTGCCGGGCTTAAAGATTTTTCCCTTATCCATCATTCTTTTTATACCATCATTAATTTGGTATTCTCCTCCATTAATAATGTTGTTATCAAGCACAAACTGAAGCTCTTTTTTAAGCATCCCTACCTCTTTAAAATAGTAAATTCCAATCACAGCTTGATCACTCACAAAGTGCGCTGGTTTTTCTACGAGCTCTATAATTTCTTGGTTTTGATTTAAATTTACAACACCATAGGCTTCTGGATTGTCTACTTTTTTTGTCCAGATTACGGCATCTGCCTGTTTGTCTAGAACAAAATCTGCCCTAATTAATGTGTCTGCATAGGCAATAACGGCAGGACCACTAAGTGATGGTTCTGCGCACATAATAGCATGTCCTGTACCTTTTGGATCTAGTTGTCTATAAATGGTTGGTTTGGCGCCCAAACTCACTGCCAAGTCTTTTAAACTCTCAATTACATCGTCTCCAAACCAAGCAGGATCTCCCAAAATAAAAGCAATTTCTTCTATTTCTGTATTTAAAACTCCAGCGATATCTGCAACCAAACGATGTACAATAGGTATTCCTGCAACAGGAATTAATGGTTTTGGCACTGTTAAACTATGAGGACGAAGGCGGCTTCCGCGACCTGCCATTGGAACTATTATTTTCATCTATATTTTATTTATTGCTGTTGTAAAAAACAACGGCTAGGTTTGTTATTTATTTTATTACTTAACTCCTGTGCTGCCAAATCCTCCTTCACCTCTGGCGGTGTCACTTAGTTGGGATACTTCATGCCACTGGGCCCGCTCATGCTTGGCAAGTACTAATTGAGCAATGCGCTCTCCATTTTCTATGGTAAAATCTTCATTGCTTAGGTTTACTAAAATAACTCCAACTTCACCTCGGTAATCTGCGTCAATGGTTCCTGGGCTATTTAATACTGTGATGCCTTTTTTTGCCGCAAGACCACTTCTGGGTCTTACCTGAGCCTCTGTTCCTATTGGTAATTCTAGATATAATCCTGTTTTTATAATGGCCCGTTGCATTGGTTTTAGAACAACTGGCTGAGCAATCTGGGCTCTAATATCCATCCCTGCGCTGGCTATGGTCTCATAACTTGGCAATGCGTGGCTTGATTTATTTATAATTTTTACAGTCATGGTTCGTGGTTTTATTTGTATTTATCTACTGCTAATACTTGAGATAATTCTAGAGAAAAATGACACATTATTTTTTAATGATGCGATGTATTTCTTGGCGCTCTAAAAACAATACTAGTAACAAAAATACCAATAATAATACAGTTCCAATCCAAAGGTTTCTCTCAAAAACATAGAATGATACTCCAGCAAAACTCATTGCAATTACAAGGTAAGTGCCAATGCGTTTTACGTCATAGGGAACCCTGTAGTATTTACGCCCAAGAAAGTAGGACAAAGACATCATAGCACTGTAAGCTGCGAGAGTTGCAACGGCAGCTCCCATATAACTTATCTTAGGAATTAATAAAAAGTTTAAACCCAGGGTAATACAGGCTCCAATTACAGAGATATAAGCTCCGTATCTTGTGCGGTCTGTAACTTTATACCACACAGATAGATTGTGATAGATCCCTAAACATAAATTAGCAAGTAATATTATTGGCACAATAGAGAGGGCTACCCAGTAGGCTTCATTTTTTATTAAAAGGGCTTTAAAAAAGTCTATATACACAATAACAAATAATAGAATCCCGCTACCACAAATGGCAAAATATTTGGTAATTGTTGCATAGGTGTCTTTCGCGTTTGCCTTATTGGCGTGGTTAAAGAAAAAAGGCTCTATACCAAGTCTAAAGGCTGTGGCAAATAGCGTCATAAAAACACCCAATTTATAACAGGCTGCATACACCCCTACCTCATTGGCTGCAATATCTGGAGGTAATAAATAATTGAGCAAAATTTTATCAAAAGCTTCGTTGATAGAAAAGGCAACTCCTGCAATGAGCACGGGAAATGAATACCTGAGCATCTTTTTCCAGATAGAGACGCTGAAATGAAACCCAATTTTAAAGTACACCCCAAGGAGCAATACTAGGGTAGCCCCGCTTGCTATTACATTAGAGATAAAGACATACATAACAGTATTCTCTTGGATATACAAAGATTGCCAAAATGCATTAGGGTCATTACTGGCAAGCAAGGGTAAGGCTAGTAAAAAAAACAAGTTACATCCTAAATTTATACATACGTTTATAATTTTTATTAGCGCGTACTTTAGTGGTTTTTCATTGGCTCTAAACCACACAAAAGGAATAATAACAAGCGCATCTAGCAATAAAATTAAAAGTGCATAGGTTACAAATTGGGTGTTAAAATCAATGAGGTTAGCCAGTTGTTCTCGAAACAAAAAAGCCACTAGAAAAAAAGAAAGTGACGAAATACCTACAGACACTAAGGCGGTAGATTGCACTGTCTTTTTTTGAGAAGGGGCTTTGTTTATAAACCTAAAAAAAGCAGTCTCCATGCCATAGCTTAACACCACATTTCCTAAGATGATATAAGACATTAAAGTAGCATAAAGACCAAAATCTGAAGGCTTAAGCACGCTGGTATATAAAGGCACAAGTATAATGGCCAAGGCGCGCGGCAATACCGTTGCTAGCCCATAAATGAATGTTTGTTGAAATAGTTTTTTAAAAATACGCAATGCTTCAATTGTTTGGGTTGTTAAAGGTAGCCAAATTAATTGTTGTGATACGCCGGGTGTTGGGGCAAGAACCATTAAAATTTGCTAACAAACGACCTTTTTATGGCGTTAAACTAAAAAAGTCTGTTGCGTTTTTGGCGCAACAGACTTTGTGTGTATAATGATATGTTTTGGTATTATCCAGCCAATGCTTCTGCACCACCAACAATTTCTAAAATTTCATTGGTAATGGCTGCTTGACGTGCTTTGTTGTATTGCAGCTTCAGGGCATCACGCATCTCTGTTGCGTTGTCTGTTGCTTTATGCATCGCTGTCATTCTTGCGCCATGCTCACTGGCTACACTATCTCTAATGGCCTTAAACAATTGTGTCTTTAAACTCTTAGGAATTAAACCCTCAACAATCTCTGGCTTTGTTGGTTCAAAAATATAGTCTGCAGAATTGGTGACCTGAGTTTGTTCAGGCGGCAAAATCGGCAAAAATTGTTCTCTCATAACAATTTGTGTCGCTGCATTTTTGAAGTGATTGTACACTAAAACAATCTTATCATAAGCGCCTTGCTGGTATTTTTCCATTAGCATTTCTGCAATGGCTGAAGAGGCTTTGAAGTTTAAATCATCAAAGATAGCTGCGTTAAACTCTATAACATTCCCGTCTTTGCTGATTATGTCATTTCCTTTTTTACCAATGGTAATAAAATCTACCTGTTTGCCAGTGTAGGTTTCTTGTTTAAGCGCCTTGCTTGCTTTAATAATGTTGGTATTAAAAGCTCCTGCCAACCCACGGTTTGAAGTAATGGCAACAACCAATACTTTATTTACCTCACGCTGCTGAGCAAAACTACTACCACTATCAGAGTCTAGGGTTGCACTTAGGTTTTGTAATAACTCCGTTAATTTCTCAGAATAGGGACGCATTGCTGTAATAGCGTCTTGCGCTTTTTTTAGCTTTGCTGCAGATACCATTTTCATGGCACTGGTGATTTGCATGGTTGATCCAACCGATGCTATTCTGTTTCTAATTTCTTTTAAGTTTGCCATTTTTTTTAGTTATTATTAATAACAGGTAGGCTTAATACTCTTTTACCCCCAAAAGGGAGGTAAAAGAATATAAAATTTATGCTCTGTATTTTGCAGATAAATCTGCAGCTACGCTCGTTAGGGTTGAGATCACCTCATCTGTTAATTTTCCAGATTTTAATGTATCTAACATACCTCTATGTTTTGCATTTAAAAGCTCTATGTAATCTCTTTCAAACTCTTTTACTTTCTCTACAGGTACATCACGCAGCAAGTTCTTAGAACCTGCATAGATAATTGCAATTTGATCTTCTACCGTAAAAGGTGTGTTTTCATTTTGCTTTAATATCTCTACGTTACGCTTTCCTTTTTCAATTACGTTTAGCGTTGCAGCATCCAGGTCTGAACCAAACTTAGCAAATGCTTCTAGTTCACGATACGCAGCTTGATCAAGCTTTAATGTACCAGATACTTTCTTCATAGATTTAATCTGCGCGTTACCACCTACACGAGATACCGAGATACCTACGTTAATAGCTGGACGTACCCCAGAGTTAAATAAATCTCCATCTAAGAAGATTTGTCCATCTGTAATTGAAATTACATTGGTTGGGATATAGGCAGATACATCACCTGCTTGTGTTTCAATAATTGGTAGGGCAGTTAAAGAGCCTCCACCTTTTACAATACCTTTTAATGATTCTGGAAGGTCATTCATCTCTGAAGCAATCTTATCATCATTAATTACTTTGGCAGCACGTTCTAATAATCTTGAGTGTAAGAAAAATACATCTCCAGGATATGCCTCACGTCCCGGTGGGCGACGTAGTAGTAATGATACCTCACGGTATGCAACGGCTTGTTTAGATAAATCATCAAACACAATTAGTGCAGGACGACCTGTATCTCTAAAGTACTCGCCAATTGCAGCTCCTGCGAATGGTGCGTATACTTGCATTGGAGCTGGATCACTTGCGTTTGCAGCAACAATAGTTGTATAGGCTAAAGCTCCTGCTTCATCTAACACCTTTGCAATGTTTGCAACCGTTGAGGCTTTTTGACCAATGGCTACATAAATACAAAATACTGGCTGGCCAGCATCGTAAAATTCTTTTTGGTTTAGGATCGTGTCAATACAAACAGTAGACTTCCCTGTTTGACGGTCACCAATTACCAACTCACGTTGTCCTCTTCCAACTGGAATCATTGCGTCAATTGATTTTATCCCTGTTTGTAATGGCTCTGTTACAGGCTCACGGTAGATAACCCCTGGCGCTTTACGCTCTAGTGGCATCTCATATGTTTTACCCTCGATAGGTCCTTTACCATCTATAGGTTCACCTAGTGTGTTTACTACACGACCAACAACACCTTCACCTACGTTTATAGAGGCAATACGTTGTGTTCGTTTTACGGTAGCTCCTTCAGAAACTCCTCTAGAGGGTCCCAGTAGTACAACCCCTACGTTATCTTCTTCAAGATTCAAAACAATACCTTCCATACCGTTTTCAAAGGCTACTAATTCACCGTATTGAACATTTGTAAGCCCGTACACACGTGCAATACCATCACCTACAGTTAATACAGTTCCTACCTCATCAAGTGAAGCGCTTGCCTGAAAACCGGTAAGTTGTTGTTTTAAGATTGCTGAAACTTCAGCTGGTTTAACTTCTGCCATTTTTATTTAGATTTTACCCTTTAATCTCTAAGGGTGACTTCAGAAAATTTTCTGAAGGCGTTAAAAAATTATAATGATTTACTAAATTCTCTTTTTAAATTTCCTAGTTGGTTTGCGATACTTGCGTTGTATTGCAAATCTCCAACACGGAGTATAAAACCACCAATGATACGCTCATCAATAGTATTGTTGATAGTGATATTCTCACTACCTGTCATTTCTTTTAATTTGCTAAGCACTTTAGCTTCTATCTCTGGTGTCAATGTAACTGCTGTTATTACAGTAGCTGTTTTAACTCCCTTAGAGTCGTTGTAAAGATCCACATAGGCCAGTGCAACGCCACCCAAAAGGTTGATACGTTTATTACTGGTTAGGATTTGGATCAGTGCCTTGGTTACATCACTATTTTTTTCAAAGATTTGTAGTAAAGCCTGTTTTTTGTCTTCTGCTTTAACCGCAGGGCTTTGTAATACAACACGCAGCTCTTTACTTCCCGCTAGGGTTTCTTGTATAGATTTCATGTCACCAAAAACAACCTCACTGATATTGGCGTGGTTGGCTTGATCTAAAACTGCTTTTGCGTATCTTATGGCTGCTCTGCTACTCATCCTACTTGTTAGTTTACGTTTGCGTCTTTCAACATCGTTTCAACCAATTCCAATTGCTTGTCTTTGTTTGATAACTCACTCTTTACTATTTTTTCTGCAATATCTAAAGAAAGACTAGCTACTGTTTGCTTTAATTCTGAAACAGCTGCTTTTTTCTCTGCCTCTATGGTTGCCTGTGCACCTGTCTCTTATACACATCTGACGCTGCCGACGAAGAGGATAGTGTAGA
>CAJXUG010000036.1:0-13561 GCA_913060785.1 uncultured Flavobacteriaceae bacterium
TAAAAAATTTCATCTTATTTTTTAGGGGTCTCTCCAGAGGGTGGCTGCAGCATTCTTTTTATTTCGTTTAACTTTAGTAAAGCTTCCACAGGAGTTAGGGTATCTATATCAAGCTCAGTGATTTGGTCTCTTAATTCTTCCAGTAAAGGATCATCCAGATTAAAAAAACTAAGCTGCATTTGCGCATCAGTTAGTCTGGTAACAGTATCACTCAAAGCCTCAGAAGAATGCGTTTTCTCTAATCTTTTTAAAATTGTATTGGCCCGGCGTAAAACCCCCTGAGGCATTCCTGCCATTTTTGCCACATGAATTCCAAAAGAATGGTGAGACCCACCCGGGACGAGTTTTCTTAAAAACAACACATCGTCCTTTAGTTCTTTTACAGAGACTGTAAAGTTTTTTATGCGGTCAAAGGTTGTTGCCATCTCATTAATTTCATGGTAATGGGTAGCAAATAAAACCTTAGCCTTGCTTGGATGCTCGTGCAAGTATTCACTAATAGCCCACGCTATAGATATACCATCATAGGTGCTGGTACCCCGACCTATTTCATCCAGAAGTATCAAACTACGAGAGCTTAGGTTGTTTAGAATACTTGCGGTTTCATTCATCTCTACCATAAAGGTAGATTCTCCCATAGAGATGTTATCACTGGCCCCAACGCGCGTAAATATTTTATCTACCACACCCATGCGCACCTTTGTAGCAGGAACAAAACTCCCCATTTGAGCCAACAGTACAATTAGAGCGGTTTGTCTTAAAATAGCACTCTTACCACTCATGTTTGGCCCCGTAATCATGATAATTTGTTGGCCTTGTTGGTCTAGAAAAACATCATTACTAATATATGGAGCATCTGGCGGTAATTGCTTTTCTATCACTGGATGGCGCCCCTCTATTATCTCCAAATCTGTGGTGTCGTCAAAAACAGGCCTGGTATAGTTTGACAGTTTTGCTTGCAGGGCAAAACTACAAAGGCAATCTAGCTCTGCAATAGCTTTGGCATTTTGCTGCACTGGGGCAATGTAGGTAAGCATCCACTCCAGCAGTTCATTAAATATGGTATGCTCTAAGACGGCAATTTTTTCCTCGGCGCCTAAAATTTTTGTCTCGTATTGTTTTAACTCCTCTGTGATGTACCGCTCTGCACTTACAAGAGTTTGCTTGCGTGTCCACTCTGGAGGTACTTTATCTTTGTGGGTGTTACGCACCTCTATATAGTACCCAAATACATTGTTACTGGCAATCTTTAAAGAGCTTATACCGGTGCGCTGGGTTTCTCTTACGAGCATCTGGTCTAGGTATTGTTTTCCTCCCTGGGCAACGGCTCTTAAATCATCCAGCTCCTCATTAAATCCCTGGGCAATAGCATTCCCTTTTATAATATGAACCGGCGCCTGCTCGTCTAGAGTTTGTTTAATTTTAGATCTTAAGTCTTCACACAGCTCTAACTGCTCGCCCAACAAAGCAAGTGATGGGTTATCGCTGTTTTGAGAAAGCTGTTTTATAGGCACAATAGCCTCCAAAGAATTTTTTAATTGCACCACCTCTCGTGGGCTAATTTTTAAGGTAGCCACCTTTGATATCAAACGCTCCAAATCTCCAATGCGTTTTGTATTGGTTTGGATTTTGTCTAGCTCTTGGCTGTGCTCTAGAAGGTAACTAACCACTTCATGACGCCTTGTGATAGCCTCCTTATTTTTAAGGGGTAAGGCCATCCACCGCTTTAACATGCGGCCGCCCATAGGTGAGATGGTTTTATCTATAACATCCAAGAGGGTTACCGCGTTTTGTTGGTGGCTGTGATACAGCTCTAAATTGCGTATGGTAAAACGGTCCATCCACACGTACTGATCTTCTGCAATACGTGCTATTTTAGTAATGTGTTTTAGTTTATTATGCTGGGTCTCTGCTAGATAATGCAAGGCAGCTCCACTGGCAATAGTGCCGTGCTCAAGATGAGCAACCCCAAAGCCTTTTAAGTTTTTAGTGTCAAAATGTTTGTGCAGTGTCTCTAGGGCGTAATCTTTGTGAAATACCCAATCCTCTAGATGAAACACGTGAAAATTATCTCCAAAGGTCTCAGAAAACAATTTTCTTTTTTGTTTGCTAAAAAGTACCTCGCTAGGGTTAAAGTTTTGCAATAACTTATCTACATAAGCGGCGTTTCCCTCACTACTTAAAAATTCTCCCGTTGAAATATCTAAAAAAGACACCCCTATTTTCTGAGAATTCTTAAAAGTACCACCCTTGCTAGTGCTAAAGTGAACCGCAGCCAAAAAGTTATTTGAACCAGCCTCTAGTATACCATCATTGAGGGCAACTCCTGGAGTTATAAGCTCTGTAACGCCTCTTTTTACAATAGTTTTGGTTTGTTTTGGGTCTTCTAGCTGGTCACAAATGGCCACTCTGCACCCTGCCATAACAAGTTTTGGCAAATAGGTATTTACAGAATGGTGCGGAAACCCAGCCAAGGGTGTTTGCTCGCCACCATTGTTTCTTGCGGTAAGAGTGATGTTTAAAATTCCTGCAGCCTTTACAGCATCTTGGCCAAAAGTTTCATAAAAGTCTCCCACTCTAAAAAGCAACAACGCATCAGGGTATTTTACCTTGATGGCATTGTATTGTTTCATTAAAGGGGTTACCTTCTTGGCTTTAGACATTTGTATAAGTATTAGTACAAATGTAAAAATAGCTTTTTATACATATTTAGAAAGGCTATAAGCCAAGTAATATTTCTTTGAGAGAAAGCCTCGCATAAAAAAAGTATTTTTGTGACATGAAAAATAGGAAATTAAAAAATAGTGAACTTGGCAGAATAGACGCCCAAAGCTTTAAGGGCTCAGAAAAAACGCCACTCATCATTATTTTGGACAACATACGGAGTCTAAATAATATTGGTTCTGTTTTTAGAACCGCAGATGCTTTTTTAATAGAAAAGATATACCTGTGTGGCATTACGGCAAAACCGCCTCACAAAGACATCCAAAAAACAGCACTTGGAGCTACAGATAGTGTAGCCTGGGAATACGCAGAAAACACCCTTGATGTGATACAAAAATTAAAAAGCCAAGGAGTTTTTATAGCCAGTATAGAACAGGCACATGAGTCTGTTTCTTTAGAAAATTTTAAAACAAGCCCCAATCAAAAATATGCTATTGTCATGGGCCACGAGGTAAAAGGCGTGCAGCAACAGGTGGTAAGTGAAAGCGACGGGGTAATTGAGATTCCTCAATACGGCACAAAACATTCCTTAAACATTGCTGTAAGTTGTGGGGTGGTTATTTGGGATTTATTCTGTAAAATAAAAGCCTAAGACATTCCTAATTAGGCGAAAATTTGATCTAAAAGTAGCAAGTAATCACTTCTGTTTTTTACAAAATCTAGCCCAGAGATGTCAATTATTTTAATGCTGTCATTTTGTTGGTTTTTTATAAACTCCAAATAGCCATCATTGATTTTTTGCAAATAGTCTGGCTTTATTGCGTTCTCATAACTGCGCCCTCTTTTTTTAATGTTCTCCAAAAGCCGATCGGTGTTTTGGTATAGATAGATGTATACATCTGGCTTGGGCAACTCTTTGTGCATTAGGTAGAATAACTTCTTGTATAAATTATATTCTTCCTGTTGCAGGGTGACTTTAGCAAAAATGAGAGATTTATACGCATCATAATCTGCAACCACACATTCTTTAAAAAGATCAAATTGTGTGATGTCTTCCAAAAGTTGTTGGTACCTGTCTGCCAAAAAAGACATTTCTAAGGCAAAAGCATACCGCTGTTGGTCCTGGTAAAATTTTGGCAAAAAAGGATTGTCTTTAAAACGCTCTAAAATGAGTTTGGCATTAAAATCATCGGCAAGCATATGACACAAGCTGGTTTTCCCTGCTCCAATATTCCCTTCAATTGCAATGTAGTTCAGCCTTGAAAAGTCATAGCCGTCTTGGGGGTTAGACAAGATTTTAGATTGTTGCTCAATCACGCTAGAGTCAGGGGTTTCTAACAGAAGTGTTGCTAGTGTTTTTTGAAAAATAGGATGCAGCAACTCTGGTGCCAAATCTACTAAGGGTTGTAGTACAAATTTTCTATTAGCAATCTCTGGGTGAGGAACCTGCAGGTTATCCTGGTTAATAACAGCGGTGTCATAAAACAAAATATCTATATCAATAGCCCGTGAGGTGTAGCCGCCACTTTTAGATCTTTGTCTGCCTAATACCTTTTCAATGTTTAAAATTTCAGCCAAAACATCTTGAGCCCCATGGCGGGTTTGTAGCTCAAGCACACAGTTTAAAAAATCTGCCCCGTCAAAACCAAGAGCGGGTGTTTGATACACTGCAGAGATTTTGGTAATTGTTCCTAGCCTCTTAAAAATAGCTTTTACAGCATTTTGTAGGTGCCCAAATCTATCCCCTAGATTAGTGCCTAAAGCCAAGTATAAAGTGTGCTGGTCTTTGATGATTTTGTGTGATTTTAACCTCTAGTTAGTACTTAAAAAATGATGAAGTATTGAGAGTGACAATTTATAACATATTAATAGATACAACAAATCCTTCATTGCTTCTTACATTAAAAACGGTGTCATCATCAAAAATAAGATATTGCCCTTTTATACCCTTGAGCGTTCCAGTATACTCTGGTGTTTTAACAAGGTTTAATGTTTTGAGTTTGACGGGGTACTTAAGTACTGGAAATTCCAGGTTTGTTTCTTGCTTACTATCAATAAAATAAGGCAGCGCCTGCTCAGGAATATATTGCTTTAATTTATCACGCCAAGAGGATAGGTCTTGCTCCTGTATTTCATTTTTAAGCATGGTGCGCCAATTGGTTTTATCTGCAACAAACTCTTTTAAAGCAACCTCTGTTATACCAGCTAGATATCTATTTGGCAACTCTGCAATCTCAAGGGCTTTGTGAGCTCCTTGGTCTATCCAACGGGTTGGTATTTGGGTTTTACGAGTAACCCCTACTTTAACATTTCCGCTATTTGCAAGATATACAATATGGGGTTTGAGTTGCACTGCTTTTTCATACTCCAAATCTCGATCTTCAATACCAAGGTGTGCCTGGCTTTTTTCTGGATGTATGATCCAATCTGCAGCTTGAGGAATTTCAAAAAAACAATCATAACAAAAACCCTGACGATATATCTTTTTCTCTTTTTTACAACTCATGCACTGATACCCTAAAAAAGATATGCTTATTTTTTTATCAAGAAGCTGATTTATATGTAGAAAATCATTCTCAAATACCAAGTAGTATTGGATTGGACTTCCTATTTCGGTTTTCATTTTTGTTAATGTGCCCTGGAATTGCATAAAATAAAATTGTACATTTAGACCTTAAAGATAGTGCAAAAATATGCCAATACCCATAGTAAATTCTTTAGCATCTTGGTTTTTAAAAAAACGTTTTCACCAAATAGAACTTTTTTTAAAATACCCTATTGATGTTCAAAATGAATTGCTAGAACATCTTTTGCATACTGCCAAAAACACCGAAATTGGTAAACAATATGATTTTTCCTCTATTAGCACTTACAGAGAATTTGCAGAAAGAGTACCCGTAACCTCCTATGAGGATAATCATCTACAAATTGAACGCGCTAGAAGAGGAGAAAGTAATATTTTTTGGCCCACCCCCATTAAATGGTTTGCAAAATCAAGCGGCACAACAAATTCAAAAAGTAAATTTATTCCAGTGAGTTCTGACTCTCTTGAAAATTGCCACTATGCTGCTAGTAAAGATTTGTTATGTATGTATTTAAACAATAATCCTGACGCCAATTTATTTTTAGGAAAAAGTTTACGCCTAGGAGGAAGCAAAGAATTATACAAAGAAAACGCAACGGTTTATGGAGATCTTTCTGCCATACTTATAGACAATATGCCTTTTTGGGCAGAATACAGTAGCACCCCAAACAATGAAGTGTCGCTCATGGCAGATTGGGAGCTAAAAATGCAGGCTATCGTAGACCAAACCATTCAAGAAAATGTAACAAGCCTGGCGGGAGTTCCTTCCTGGATGTTAGTTTTACTTAATAATGTGCTGGAATCAACAGGGAAATCTAACCTCTTTGAAATTTGGCCTAACCTAGAGGTTTATTTCCATGGAGGGGTCAATTTTGATCCCTACATAGAGCAGTATAACGCCATACTACCCAAAGAAAATTTCAGGTATTATGAAATATATAATGCCAGTGAAGGATTTTTTGCTATCCAGGATAGAAATGCCAACAAAGAACTACTATTAATGTTAGACTATGGGATTTTTTATGAGTTCATACCCATGGATACCTATGGAAGCGCTTCAGAGAAAATAATACCCCTGGAACAGGTACAGGTAGCTAAAAACTATGCCATTGTAATTACAACAAATGCAGGTTTATGGCGCTATAAAATTGGAGATACGGTACGTTTCACTTCCATAAGCCCCTTTAGAATAAAAGTAACAGGAAGAACCAAACACCACATCAATGTCTTTGGAGAAGAGCTCATAATTGAAAATGCAGAAATGGCATTAAAACAGGCTTCAAAACACACGCAGTGCGAAATCGCAGATTACACAGCGGCGCCTATTTTTATGGAAGGTAGAGAAAAAGGAGCCCATGAGTGGATCATAGAATTTAAAACCCCGCCAAAAGATCTATCACTATTTACAAAGAGCCTCGATAATGCTTTACAGGACGTTAATAGTGACTACCAAGCCAAACGCTTCAACAACACAACTCTTAATATGCCTAAAGTTCATGTAGCCCGCCAAAGATTATTTTATGATTGGCTCAAACAAAAAAACAAATTAGGTGGCCAACATAAAGTGCCTAGGCTCTCCAACAAACGTGATTTTATTGAGCAGCTACTCCAATTAAACAAATAGATCTTTTGATCATAAAAGCCTAAATCACTCATTTAGTGAATTATACATAATTTTTGGGATTCTTACACTTTAACGAGTTTCTATAGGTGTTGGGCTAAAAGTTTTGGTAGTCCTTTTCTTACGAAGTAGGCTTACATTTTTATAAAGAGTAATCCAGAACATGAAAAAAATTGTTTTAATTTTTACTGCCATTGTTTTATCCGCTAGCCTCACCTGTTGTGGAAGTTTGCAGAGCACTCAAAACAATGATGCAGATCTTGCTGGGTACACTTTAAAAAGCAAGAGAGAATTAATGCAGCAAAAAATAGTAAGCCCGCAATCAAAAAAAGTGATTGTTAGGCCATAAACATAAAGTTTGAGTAAGTTAAATGAAACAAGCTTCTGGATATTATATCTTGAAGCTTGTTTTTTTATGGACAAGAATTGGTCTTAAAACAAAAAATCGCATCCTTATTAAAGGATACGATTTTGATTTTTACTAAAACACCAATTAGGATACTGCCTTGAGTTTCTTAATGGTAGATTTATTTAATTTCTCTTCTGCATACTTGCGTGTAATGCTCAAAAATGTCTCATCGGTACCTGGCAATTCAAACATAGCATCTGTTAAGATTGCCTCACAAAGAGATCTTAAACCTCTTGCACCCAACTTGTATATAATAGCTTGTTCTACAATAAAGTCTAGCGCTTCTGTGGTTACTACAAGTTCAATACCGTCCATCTCAAACAACTTATGGTATTGTTTTATGATGGCATTTTTAGGCTCTGTTAAAATAGATCTCAAGGTTCCTTTGTCAAGAGGGTTCATGTATGTTAATACCGGTAAACGCCCAATAATTTCAGGAATTAAACCAAACGACTTTAAATCGCTAGGTATAATGTAGCGTAACATTTCATCCTTTTGTAAAGAGCTTTCCTTTTTTGAAGCACTAAAACCAACGGCTTGCATGTTAAGCCTTTTAGAGATATGCCTTTCTATGCCGTCAAAAGCACCTCCTGCTATAAACAATATATTTTCTGTGTTTACCTCTATAAATTTTTGGTCTGGATGTTTTCTACCGCCCTTTGGTGGTACATTTACTACAGTTCCTTCTAAAAGCTTTAGAAGGGCTTGTTGCACTCCTTCTCCACTTACATCTCTTGTGATAGAGGGATTGTCACTCTTACGAGCAATTTTATCTATCTCATCAATAAAGACGATGCCTTTTTCTGCTTTTTCAAGATTGTAATCTGCAGCTTGCAGCAATCTAGTTAAAATACTCTCTACATCCTCTCCAACATACCCAGCCTCAGTTAATACCGTTGCATCTACAATAGCCAGTGGTACATTGAGCATTCTAGCAATGGTTTTGGCTACCAATGTTTTACCCGTTCCAGTTTGCCCAACTATAATGATATTACTTTTTTGAATATCTATATCGTCTTGTGTTTTTGGCTGTAACAAACGCTTGTAATGATTATAAACAGCCACAGACATCACTCTTTTGGTATGTTCCTGCCCTATTACATAATCATCTAAAAAAGCCTTGATTGTCTTTGGCTTTTTAAGCATCACGTCTTCGCTTAGGTGTTCATCACCTGCTTGTGAGGCTTCCTCTACTATAATCCCGTGGGCCTGCTGTATACAACGATCGCAAATATGAGCATCTATACCTGCAATTAGCAAGCTAGTATCTACTTTTTTCCGACCACAGAAAGAACATTCTAAAACCTCTTTTGACATGAATTACTTTTTGTATTATCCTCTTTTTAATATTTCGTCAATCATACCGTACTCCAAAGCCTTGTCTGACTTCATCCAGTAATCACGATCACTATCCTCATACACCTTATCATAGCTTTGCCCACTGTGGCTTGCAATAATATTGTATAATTCTGTTTTTAAAGTCATGATTTCTCTTGCGGTAATCTCAATATCACTTGCCTGTCCTTGGGCGCCCCCAAGTGGCTGATGAATCATCACTCTTGAGTGAGTTAAGCCACTGCGTTTACCCTTTTCTCCAGCACACAATAATACAGCTCCCATGGAAGCTGCCATACCTGTACAAATTGTAGCTACATCTGGCTTTATAAATTGCATGGTGTCATAAATCCCTAAACCAGCATACACACTTCCTCCAGGAGAGTTGATATATATCTGAATATCTTTAGAGGCATCTACACTTTCTAAAAAGAGTAGTTGTGCTTGAACGATATTGGCAACTTGATCGCTAATTCCAGTACCTAAAAAGATAATTCTATCCATCATTAGGCGTGAAAAAACGTCAAAAATGGCAATATTCATCTGCCGCTCTTCAATTATGTTTGGCGTTAGGTTACTTGGGTACATGCTACTCATTATTTTTTCATAATAAGTACTGCTTATGCCCTGGTCCTTAATCGCGTATTTTTTAAATTCTTCTCCGTAGTTCATAAAACTGTTTATTCTTTAAATTTTAAAGTATTGTATATCCCATTTCAAAAAAGACACCTAAATACCTAGTATGCCTAATTGGCGTTACTGCACACTAAAGATACCTAAATTTTTAAAGATTTATGCGTACGCCTCTTTAATGAATTTATCATAAGAAACTTCTTTTATCTTAAGCTTTGCGTTTTCCTTAAAGAAATCTAATAGTTTGCTAGAGTTTAACTGCTCACTCAAACGCTTTACCTCTTCTTGGTTTGACATAATTCTTGAAGCAATAGTATTTAATTCTTCTTCACTAGGGTCAAGCTGTCCAAATTGAGCCATTTGTCCTTTTATCATCTCAAGAGCGTATGCCTTTAGCTCATCAAAGGATACTTGCAAATTATGCTCTGCTCTTAGTTTTCCTTCAATTAACTGGTAGCGCAATCCTTTTTCGCTGCGGGCATATTCTGCCTTAGCTTCTTCTGGGGTCATTGGGTTCTCTCCAGAGACTTGTATCCAACGCTCTAAAAAGTCTTTAGGTAAGTCAAATTTTGTGTTTTCAATTAAAGACTCTACAACGTCATTGAGCATTTTTTGATCACTTTGTTGTGCAAATTGCTTCTCTGCATCTTCTTTGATTTTTTCTTTAAGTGCCTTTTCTGAGGTTACATTTCCTTCTCCAAATAGCTTGTCAAACAACTCTTGGTTTAAATCTGCCATCTCACGGGTGTTCACTTCTTCTATTTTAAAAGAAACATCTACAGATAACCCCTTGGCATCTTCTGCAGAGACATCAAAATGCTTTTGATTGTCTTGCTCCTGGGCAAACATACCTTTTGTTTTCAAAGAAACAACATCACCAGGTTTTGCTCCAATAAGAGCTTTAATTTGCGATTTTCCTTTCAAGCTATCAAGCTCTATGGTCGTACTTTTATCAATCCCTTTTTCTTCACAGGTGAAGGTTCCAGTTATTTCATCTGCTTTTGCTACCTCGGTTTTAGACTTTAAGGTCCCGTATTGCTTACGGATAGACTTTACTTGGTTGTCAAGCATTTCTTTGTCTGCAACAATTTTATAAGCAGTAACCGATTTTTTAGCAACATCTACTTTAAAACTTGGAGACAATCCTAGATCAAACTCAAAGGTAAACTCATCATTATCCCAGTTTATTTCTGTTTCGTTTTTAGGAAGTGGGTTTCCTAAAACATCTAATTTTTCCTGGGTCAAAAAATTATGCAACCCCTCTTGTAATAGTTTATTTACCTCTTCTACTAGCACCCCTCTACCATATTGTTTTTTAACCATTCCCATGGGGATATGCCCTTTTCTAAAACCTGGTATGTTTGCTGTTTTCTTGTAGTTATTTAATACCTTAGTTACCTTGTCTTGGTAATCATCTTTTGAGATTACTACGGTCACTACTGCATTTAGCGCATCAACATCTTTCTTTTTGATATCCATTGTATTGTAAATTTTAATTTAAATAGCTCATAAATAAAGAGATATAGCCTGCATTTATGAGCGTGCAAAGATATAGCAAATTACTAGATGTTACAAGCAAAATACCTAACATAAAACAAATCTAGAAGGAGTGATTTTTAAGTTTTATTTTATCAAAAGCTCAGGGCTTTAGGGTAAGGTAGTTTGAAAAAAACTATGATGTATGCCCGTGTTTGAAAACAAAAAAAGCCCTGTATAAAATACAGGGCTTTTTAAATTTAAGTGCGGATGACAGGAATCGAACCTGCACGCCTTGCGGCACTAGATCCTAAGTCTAGCATGTCTACCAGTTCCACCACATCCGCGGACCTCGACCAAAGCTATATGCTAACTTTGGGTCGGCAAATATACATAATTGTTATAATTAACAAACAATCTTTATTAAGAAATAATGCTTTTAATTACCTTTAGCTTTTATACCGAAATATACCTTTAAGTAGCTTCGGAAATTTTAAAAGTCAAATTGTTTATGAAAAGTGCCAAACCCTATATTACCCAACACAAAGACAGATTTATAGACGAGCTGTTATCCTTGTTAAAAATACCTAGCATTTCTGCAGACAAAGCATATGCCAAAGATGTTATTAGAACTGCAGATGTAATAAAATCAAGCCTAGAAAAAGCCGGCTGTGATCACGTAGAAATATGCCAGACTCCGGGGTACCCTATTGTGTACGGAGAAAAAATAATAGACCCAACACTTCCAACGATATTAGTGTATGGTCATTATGATGTACAACCACCAGACCCTATAGAGTTGTGGGACAGCCCACCTTTTGAGCCGGTGATCAAAAAAACGGAGCTACATCCGCAAGGAGCCATTTTTGCACGTGGTAGTTGTGATGATAAGGGGCAAATGTACATGCATGTAAAAGCCATGGAGTACATGACGGCAACCGGTCAACTACCCTGTAACGTAAAATTTATGATTGAGGGAGAAGAAGAAGTAGGCAGCGAGAGCCTTGGTTGGTTTGTAGAAAGAAACCAAGAAAAATTATCTAACGATGTGATCTTAATTAGTGACACAGGCATGATTGCCAACGATATACCAAGTATCACAACAGGGCTTCGCGGTTTAAGTTATGTGGAGGTAGAGATTACAGGGCCAAATAGAGATCTGCACAGTGGTTTGTATGGAGGCGCCGTTGCAAACCCTATCAATGTATTAACCAAGATGATTGCATCTTTAACCGATGAGAACAACCACATTACCATTCCAGGATTCTATGATGATGTAGAGGAGCTTTCTCAGGCAGAGAGAGCCAAAATGGCCCAAGCGCCTTTCAGCAAAGAAGCTTATTGCAAATCTATAGGGATTGAAGACACTTATGGAGAAGCAACCTACACCACCAATGAACGAAATAGCATTCGTCCTACCTTAGATGTAAATGGCATCTGGGGAGGCTACACTGGTGAAGGTGCAAAGACGGTAATTGCAAGCCAAGCTTTTGCAAAAATATCAATGCGCCTTGTTCCAGATCAGAATTGGAAAGAAATCACAACGCTATTTAAAAATCATTTTGAGAGTATTGCTCCAAAGGGAGTTACCGTTAAGGTTCACCCACATCATGGGGGGCAAGCTTATGTTACTCCTATAGATAGTCTTGGATATAAAGCAGCGAGTAAGGCCTACGAGAGCACCTTCGGGAAAACACCAATTCCGCAGCGCAGTGGAGGAAGTATTCCTATTGTAGCTTTGTTTGAAAAAGAACTAAAAAGTAAAACTATCTTAATGGGCTTTGGTCTAGATAGTGACGCCATACATTCTCCCAATGAGCATTTTGGTGTCTGGAATTACTTAAAAGGAATAGAAACCATACCCCAGTTTTACCATTACTATACTCAAATGAGTAAATAAAACTCAAATCTTAAAGCAATAAAAAGCCCTGCTGGTTTTAAAACTAGCAGGGCTTTTATGATATTTAAAATACTTACAATTTTTTTACATATTCGGTAATAAGTACAATTTGTACCCCGTCTACTTTTCCTTCTATAAAGGTATCATTCTCGTGATCTAAAGAAATACGCCGCACGGCAGTACCTTGTTTGGCAACCATACTAGACCCTTTAACTTTCAAATCTTTAATAAGCACCACAGCGTCCCCCGTTTTTAAAACAACACCGTTTGCATCTCTATGCACTAAGGCATCTGCTTTATCCTGGGCATCACCCTCTGCAGCTGCCCAATCAAACTGTTGCTCCTCCATGTACATCATGTCTAGCAGATCTTGTGACCACCCAAAAGATTTTAAGCGATGTAACATGCGCCATGCCATTACCTGCACTGGCGCCACTGTGCTCCACATGCTGTCATTTAAACACCGCCAGTGATTTTCATTTCTCTCTTCCGCTTCAAACTCACAAGAGCAGTTTACACACGCCAAGATGGAGGTGTTTAAAGGATCAATATACTCCGGAGTTTTTGGCACTAGATACACCTCTAAGTTTTCTGGTTCTGAATGCCCACAAAGCTCACATATGTCTTGGGCTCTCTTTCTTACTTCTCTCTCTACGCTCATTTGATGATTTTTTTTACACTAACAAATGTAACAATATTGTGTAGTTGCAAGCTATTAAAAATTTATTTCTAGGGCTGTTAAATAGTATATTTCACTAGATTTGTGAGGATAAGAATTTCAAGATATGCATGGTATTTCTATTTCACAAGCAGTAACTATAGCCAAAACCCACTTCTTAATTACGGGTGATGTCAGTGTGCTTGATGGAGATGAAGATTTTAATTTTAAAATCTGTCTCTTATACACATCTCCGAGCCCACGAGACAGGCAGAAATCTC
>CAJXUG010000037.1:0-13533 GCA_913060785.1 uncultured Flavobacteriaceae bacterium
GTGCAATATTTGGTGATAAAGCGGGTGATGTAAAAGATGCTTCGTTAAAAGCTTCTCCATCACTACGTGGAGTTGTAATTAACAAGAAGTTATTTGCACGCGCCATAAAAGATAAGCGTAAAAGAGCAAAAGATAAAGAAGATATTTCAGCACTTGAAATCGCTTACGATGCCAAGTTTGATGCATTAAAAGATGTATTGGTTGAAAAACTATTTGCAATTATTGGTGGAAAAACGGCTCAAGGGGTAACAAACGACCTTGGTGAAACAGTATTCCCAAAAGGTAAAAAGTATACCTTAAAAATGTTAAATGCCGTTGATGATTATACGCATTTAACAGGTGGTACATGGACGACCGATGATGACCTTAATGCAATGGTTGCGGACTTAATGCACAACTATAAAATTAAAGAAAACGATTTACAAGGTAGCTTGCGTCGTGAGAAGTTCACTATCTCTGTTGGAGATGAACTTCCTGCAGGAATTTTAAAACTTGCTAAAATTTATGTTGCTAAAAAACGTAAATTAAAAGTGGGTGATAAGATGGCAGGACGTCATGGTAACAAAGGTATTGTAGCTCGTATTGTAAGAGATGAGGATATGCCATTTTTAGAAGATGGATCTCCGGTGGATATCGTATTGAATCCACTTGGTGTACCGTCTCGTATGAACATTGGTCAAATATATGAAACCGTTTTAGGATGGGCTGGTCAAAAATTAGGTCGCAAGTATGCAACTCCAATTTTTGATGGTGCAACACTAGATCAAATCAACGAGTTAACCGATGAGGCTGGAATTCCAAGATTTGGACATACCTACCTTTATGACGGTGGAACTGGACAACGTTTTGATCAACCAGCAACTGTTGGTGTGATTTATATGTTGAAACTAGGACATATGGTTGATGACAAGATGCATGCACGTTCTATAGGACCATACTCACTAATTACACAACAACCATTGGGTGGTAAAGCTCAATTTGGGGGTCAGCGTTTTGGAGAGATGGAAGTATGGGCACTTGAAGCATATGGAGCATCAAGTACTTTACGTGAAATATTGACAGTGAAGTCTGATGATGTGATTGGTAGAGCTAAAACTTACGAGAGTATCGTTAAGGGTGAGCCAATGCCAGAACCGGGTCTTCCAGAATCTTTTAACGTGTTAATGCACGAATTAAAAGGCCTTGGATTAGACATCAGGCTAGAAGAATAAATTATATTCCCGCGCCAGGGCGCGGGAAATAATTAGTTTTTCTCCGGAAACAGTCGTTTCCAAATCAATAGTTTTAAATTTTATTTTACAGCATTATGGCAAGAAATAATAAAGAACAAGCACCACCAAAATTCAATAAGATTTCTATTGGACTAGCTTCACCAGAGGCAATCCTTGGAGAGTCTAGAGGTGAGGTGTTGAAACCAGAAACAATTAACTACCGTACGCACAAACCAGAGCGTGACGGTTTGTTTTGTGAGCGTATTTTTGGACCTGTAAAGGACTATGAATGTGCTTGTGGAAAATATAAAAGAATTCGCTACAAAGGGATCGTTTGTGATCGTTGTGGTGTAGAGGTAACAGAAAAGAAAGTACGTCGTGATAGAGTAGGACACATCAATTTGGTGGTGCCTGTTGCTCATATCTGGTATTTCCGTAGTTTACCAAACAAAATAGGATATCTTCTTGGATTACCATCAAAGAAGTTGGATATGATTATATACTATGAGCGTTACGTAGTTATCCAACCAGGTATTGCCAAAAACGAAGAGGGAGAATCTGTTCAGAAATTAGATTTCTTAACAGAAGAAGAGTATCTAACAATTTTAGAGACAATTCCTCAAGAAAATCAATACTTAGATGATACAGATCCAAACAAATTCATCGCTAAGATGGGTGCAGAGTGCTTGATTGATTTATTAAATCTAATTGATCTTCATGCATTGTCTTTCGAGTTGCGTCATAAAGCAAACAACGAAACTTCTAAACAACGTAAGACAGAGGCTCTAAAGAGACTTCAAGTTGTAGAGGCCCTGCGTGATGCAAACAAAACTCGTGAAAATAAAGCGGCTTGGATGATCATGAAGGTTATTCCAATTATACCGCCAGAATTGCGTCCACTAGTACCACTAGATGGAGGTCGTTTTGCAACCTCAGATTTAAATGATTTATACCGTCGTGTAATTATCAGAAACAACCGTTTAAAGCGTTTGATGGAGATTAAAGCACCAGAGGTAATTCTGCGTAATGAAAAACGTATGTTGCAAGAATCTGTAGATTCATTGTTTGACAACACACGTAAATCATCTGCAGTAAAGACAGATAGTAACCGTCCATTAAAGTCTCTTTCAGATTCATTGAAAGGAAAGCAAGGGCGTTTCCGTCAAAACTTGTTAGGGAAGCGTGTTGATTATTCTGCACGTTCTGTAATTGTTGTTGGACCAGAATTAAGATTATTTGAATGTGGATTGCCAAAAGGTATGGCCGCAGAATTATACAAGCCTTTCGTGATACGTAAGTTGATTGAAAGAGGTATTGTTAAGACTGTAAAATCTGCAAAGAAAATTATAGAGAAAAAGGAGCCTGTTGTTTGGGATATCTTGGAGAATGTCTTGAAAGGACATCCAGTACTGCTAAACCGTGCCCCTACGCTTCACCGTCTAGGTATTCAAGCGTTTCAACCAAAGTTAATTGAAGGAAAAGCAATCCAGTTGCACCCATTAGTATGTACGGCCTTTAACGCCGATTTTGATGGAGATCAAATGGCAGTTCACCTTCCACTTGGCCCAGAGGCGATATTGGAAGCACAACTATTGATGTTGGCTTCACACAATATACTGAATCCTGCAAACGGTGCTCCAGTTGCAGTACCTTCTCAAGATATGGTATTGGGTCTTTATTACATGACCAAATTACGCCTATCAACAAAAGAGGTTAAGGTAAAAGGAGAAGGATTAACTTTCTACTCAGCAGAAGAAGCAGTGATTGCTTACAATGAGAAGATGGTTGATTTGAATGCTCAAATCAAAATTAGAACTAAAGATTTCAATGAAGCTGGCGAACTTGTTTTCCAAATTATTGAAACTACACTTGGTAGAGTAATCTTTAATCAAAACGTTCCTGAAGCAGCTGGTTATATCAATGAAGTATTAACCAAAAAATCTCTTAGAGATATTATTGGTGGTATTTTGGCTAAAACTAGTGTGCCTGTAACTGCAGATTTCTTGGATGAAATTAAAAACTTAGGGTATAAGTTTGCATTTGAAGGTGGATTATCATTCTCACTTGGAGATATTATTATTCCAGCAGAAAAGTACACAATGATTGATCAGGCCAATGAAAAAGTAGATGCTATTAGAGCAAACTACAACATGGGTCTTATTACTCAAAACGAACGTTACAATCAAGTTATTGATATCTGGACAGCTACCAATGCAGGATTAACCGAGTTATCTATGAAGCGTATACGCGAAGATCAACAAGGATTTAACTCTGTGTATATGATGCTTGATTCTGGAGCACGTGGATCTAAAGAACAGATTCGCCAGTTAACTGGTATGCGTGGTTTGATGGCTAAGCCTAAAAAATCTAACAGTGGAGGAGGAGAAATTATTGAAAACCCAATTCTTTCTAACTTTAAGGAAGGTCTTTCAATTTTAGAATACTTCATCTCTACCCACGGTGCACGTAAAGGACTTGCAGATACGGCCCTTAAAACGGCAGATGCAGGATACCTTACACGTAGACTAGTAGATGTTTCTCAAGATGTTATTGTAAACACCGTAGATTGTGGTACACTAAGAGGTATTGAGGTGAAGGCATTAAAGAAAAATGAAGAAGTTGTTGAAGACTTAAAAGCAAGAATTGTTGGACGTACCTCACTCAATGATGTGATACATCCATTAACAAAAGAAGTGCTTGTCTCAAACGGAGAACATATAAATGAAGTTATTGCTCAGGCAATCCAGGACTCTCCTATAGATACTGTTGAAGTTAGATCTGCATTAACATGTGAGGCTAAAAGAGGTATTTGTGCACAGTGCTACGGAAGAAACCTTGCTACCAATAAAATGGTACAAAGAGGTGAAGCTGTTGGTGTTGTTGCTGCGCAGTCTATTGGTGAACCTGGAACACAGCTTACATTGCGTACCTTCCATGTGGGTGGTATTGCAGGTAACATTTCAGAGGAAAATAAACTCAAAGTTAAATTTGATGGTATTGCCGAGATTGAGGATTTGAAGACTGTAAAAGGTCAAGATGCTGATGGTAATGATATTAATATTGTTATCTCTCGTACTTCTGAATTGAAATTAACAGATAAAAAGACGGGTATTACCTTGTCTACTAATAACATCCAATACGGATCTACCATTTTTGTTAAAGATGGTGACGCCTTAAAGAAGGATGATGTTGTTTCTACTTGGGATCCATACAACGGTGTGATTATTTCAGAATTTGCAGGTAAAATCAGGTACGAGAATATCGAACAGGGTGTTACATATACTGTAGAGATTGATGAGCAAACCGGTTTCCAAGAAAAGGTAATTACAGAGTCTAGAGATAAGAAGAAGATACCAACGCTTCAAATTATAGGAAAAGGTGACGAAGTAATTCGTAGCTATAACCTACCACTAGGAGCATTGATTCAAGTTGATGACAACGAAAAAATCAAGATTGGTAAAATTTTGGTGAAGATTCCACGTAAATCTGCAAAAGCGGGTGATATTACTGGAGGACTTCCAAGAGTAACCGAACTCTTTGAGGCACGTAACCCTTCAAATCCTGCTGTAGTAAGTGAGATTGATGGTGTTGTATCTTTTGGAAAAATTAAGCGTGGTAATCGTGAAATCATTGTGGAGTCTAAACTAGGTGAAGTAATGAAATATTTGGTGAAATTAAGTAACCAGATTCTAGTGCAAGAAAACGATTACGTAAGAGCGGGTATGCCACTTAGTGATGGTTCTACCACACCAGAAGATATTCTTAGAATTAAAGGCCCATCTGCTGTACAACAATACCTTGTGAACGAAGTTCAGGAAGTATACCGTCTGCAGGGTGTGAAGATTAATGATAAGCATTTTGAGGTTGTAGTACGCCAAATGATGCGTAAAGTAAGAATCGTAGATAGTGGAGACACTAGCTTCTTGGAGAACCAATTGGCTCATAAGGATGACTTTATCGAAGAAAATGATAAGATCTTTGGAATGAAGGTAATTGAAAACGCAGGTGATTCTGAAAACTTAAAAGAAGGTCAAATTATTTCGGCACGTAAGCTGAGAGATGAAAATTCTATTTTAAGAAGAGCTGATAAAACATTGGTGGAAGGTCGTGATGCAGTTAATGCAACAGCAACGCCAATATTGCAAGGTATTACAAGAGCGTCTTTACAGACTAAATCTTTTATATCTGCAGCATCTTTCCAAGAAACAACTAAAGTATTAAACGAAGCAGCAGTAGCTGGTAAGGTAGATACGCTAGAGGGTCTTAAAGAGAATGTAATTGTAGGACATAAAATACCTGCCGGAACCGGTATGCGTAACTATGACACTATAATTGTAGGCTCTAAGGAAGAGTTAGCGCAAAGAACTCAAGAAAAGCAAGAGGTTAATTACAACTAATCTTTTACCTTTTAATAGTTTGCAAAATCCCGTGACAGTAGTTTCGGGATTTTGTTTTTTTAATGAATATATAATGGTAATTTTATGAGCTAGTGTTAGCAAAGTAGTACTCTAGAATTTTAAACACTTAAAAAATGGCAGATCAAAAAAATAACAATCCAAAAAAACCAAGTTTAAATATAGAACTAGATGCAGATGTAGCGCAAGGAATCTATAGTAATTTGGCTATTATTAACCATTCTCAATCTGAGTTTGTGGTAGATTTTGTAAGTATAATGCCTGGTGTGCCTAAGAGTAAGGTGAAATCTAGAATTGTGCTAACACCGCAGCATGCCAAGCGTTTTTTAAAAGCATTAAACGAGAATGTTTCTAGATTTGAAAAACAAAACGGAACGATTCAAGACAACAACCAGCCACAAATCCCTATTAGTTTTGGCCCTACTGGTGAGGCATAAATGTCATGGGTGATTTTTTGTATAATAATTAAAATATAAATTATGGATTGGTATTTAAAAGCTTTAAATCAATACGCAGATTTTAATGGTAGGGCAAGAAGGAAAGAGTACTGGATGTTTTTTCTGTTTAATATGGTTTTTGCAGCTTTAGCTTCACTTATTGATATAGCAGCTGGTACAGCAAACTTTGTGTCAGGCTCTGGTCTTTTTCAAAATATTTACTCTTTTGTAGTTTTAGTTCCAGGACTGGCAGTAGGGGTTAGAAGGCTTCATGATGTAGGTAAAAGCGGGTGGATGTTACTGTTAGCATTTATTCCACTCATTGGGGCTGTATGGTTACTAGTATTATTTGCAACTAATGGTAAAGAAGGTACAAACAAATGGGGACAAAACCCTAAAGGTGTTACGGAGTAATTAAACTACAATCTGGTTGCGAATACAACGCAGTTTTTGAGACACTCATAGAAACAAACACTTTATAATTAAGACACAGCTAAATAAAATTATTCTTTCTGGCTTTCAAACTCGCTTACTAGATGTAGTTTTATATTTGGATATTTACTTTGTGTCATCTGCAAGGTAAAGGCAGAGTCTGCAAAAAAGACCAATTGCCCGCGTTTATCTTTGGCTAAAAACTTAGATTTTACACGTTTAAAATCTTTAAACTCATCACTTTTCTCATCTTTAGGATCTACCCAACAGGCCTTGTGTACATTTAGGTTTTCATACCTACATATAGCACCATATTCATGCTCTAACCTGTACTGTATTACTTCAAATTGAAGGGCTCCAACCGTTCCAATTACTTTACGACCGTTTAGCTCTAGGGTAAACAATTGTGCAACACCCTCATCCATTAATTGATCAATTCCTTTCTCAAGTTGTTTGCTTTTTAGGGGATCTGCGTTATTGATGTATTTAAAGAATTCTGGAGAGAAACTTGGAATTCCTTTGTAGTGCATCTGTTCTCCCTGTGTGAGTGTGTCTCCAATTTTAAAACTCCCCGTATCATGCAGTCCAACAATATCTCCAGGGTAGGAAGTGTCTACAATTTGTTTTTTTTCTGCAAAGAATGCGTTTGGACTTGAAAATTTCATTTTCTTTCCATTACGAACATGTACATAATTTGTATTTCTTTGAAAAACACCAGAAACAATTTTTATAAAAGCCAAACGGTCTCTGTGTTTGGGATCCATGTTTGCATGTATTTTAAATACAAAGCCAGAAAATTCATTTTCCTCAGGTCTTACAAGTCTTGTGTCACTTGATTTTGGTTGTGGTTTTGGTGCAATTTCCACAAAACAGTCTAACAGCTCCCGCACACCAAAATTATTTAATGCAGACCCAAAAAACACTGGTTGTAACCCTCCTTGGAGGTACTGCTCTCTATTAAACTTTGGGTATACTTCGTCTATAAGTTCTAGCTCCTCTCTTATAGTCTCAGCCGGCTTTTGGCCTATAAGATCATCCAGATCAGTGGAAGAAATGTCTTCAATTTCAATGGTTTCTTCTATGTTTTTACGACTATCGCCACTAAACAAGTTGATGTTTTTCTCCCAAAGATTATAGATACCCTTAAAGTCATACCCCATACCAATAGGGAAGGAGAGTGGAGTTACTCTTAGTTTTAATTTTTGCTCAACCTCGTCCAACAGCTCAAAGGCATCTTTACCCTCTCTATCTAGTTTGTTTATAAACACAATCATCGGGATGTTGCGCATGCGGCAAACCTCCACGAGTTTTTCTGTTTGTTCCTCAACTCCTTTTGCTACATCTATTACTACAATGACACTATCTACTGCCGTTAGTGTTCTAAAGGTGTCTTCTGCAAAATCTTTGTGACCAGGGGTGTCAAGAATGTTTATTTTAATGCCCTCATATTCAAAAGCTAACACAGAGGTAGCCACAGAGATACCACGCTGTCTTTCAATTTCCATAAAGTCACTGGTGGCTCCTTTTTTTATTTTATTACTTTTTACAGCACCCGCCTCTTGAATAGCACCACCAAAGAGTAAAAGTTTTTCGGTTAAGGTTGTTTTACCTGCATCAGGGTGAGATATAATGCCAAATGTTTTCCTTCTATCTATTTCTTTTTGTAATGACATTTATAAAAATTTTTGAACAAAGATACACCTACTTTTTAGTTTAGGATATAATATTAAAAACCTATTGATTTATAGGGTAAACTTCTTTTTCTTATAGCTCATTTTTTTTCACACAATTACTTGTTTCTAAGTGCTTTTTTTTTAACTGAGTTGTGAAGACTATTCTTACATAATAATATATTTAATTTCCCTTTATTATTGACTTTTGAGGTTTTTTTTCTTATTTATTCCTACAAAAAAAAAACATCAAATATTGTTTTTAAACGATAAAATAAGCTATTGGTCTAAATAACTGATTATTAATATTTTGATTGTAATTTATGATGTTCGTTTTGCTATATTTATAAATTAGACTTAAAAGACAATTTATAATTTGTATTTTCGCGGCCCTTTTAATTTTACTTTAAATTACAATATATGGTAATTTCCTACTTAACCAAAAAAACCTCAAGAAGCATATCTACATTGCTTACAGCTTTACTTTTGGTGTCTTATGTTTCTTTGTTTGGACAGACAACTGTAGCTGGAGAAAACTCTACTTCTCTTTCTATTATGAGTTTTGATTCCTCTTACATAAATAATAATCGTAGTAGTTTAGAGACTTTTAATGGGGGAGATAGCGGCGCTTTAGTTATAGCGATGGATAATAGCCTGCAAGCAAACGGTAGTGGTTATTTTAACACATATAGTTACGGTCTTGTTGTGGCTTTATTGCATGCAGATGTACCTGTTAAGTGGGCTATAAGCTCCACCAAAGTAAAAGATGGTATAGATTTTTCTGCTAATGCCAAGAAAGTTGCTCCATCTGAAGGGAGCGCAAATAACTATGATTTTAAATCTGGTCCAATACTTATATATCCTGGTTATGAAGATCAGGCACTTTCAGTAATTAACACCTACAACAATAATTTATCTTCAAGCAACAAAGTAAAAGTATACAGACTAACAACAACCACTTCAATAGAAATACGACATACCCTTTTTCATAAACCAAAAGTAGCGATACTTAACAATGGTAGTAATCAAGACATTCATGAAGATGTTTTTGAAGATGCTGGTTTAGAATCTGGAACGCATTATGTGACAAATTTAAATGCCTCTGATATTGATGGCACCTCTTGTGTTACAATGGTTAGTGAGCCTCATGCAGATGATATTGATGCCCAGGATGTTAATGCTGTAAGAGATTTTGTAACTAATGGCGGAAATTTTTTCGCCCAATGTGCTGCTATTAGACATTATGAAGGAGAAGACACAAATCAATTTCTACTTACTTCAAATGGTCTAAATGCTGAAGATCAAGCAGATCAAGATGACACAATATACTACGATAACCCTAACGATCCGGTATTTCAAATCCAAGGCGCTATAAAAAATGAGGGAGGTAGTATTAAAAACTTTAGAATATGGCCAAGTAACCTACAATCTGGAACTGATACAAAAAGATATGCGTATTTTACTTCAGGCTCAGAAAATGATTTCAAATTTTATGGAGGGAAAGTAGCCAATATAAATACCGTAAGCGGTGGTAATGTATTTTATCTAGGGGGTCATAAATATAAAAATAATGCTGAAGATAAGATAAACGGTAGAAGACTCTTACTAAATACCTTACTTATACCGCCATCAAGGCCAGCCTCTTGTGGTTTGGTAATACCCGAACCAGATATTGCACTTATCAAGACAGGACAATTTGTTGACACAAATGCAGATGCATGTGCAAATGTGGGAGAAACTGTTTCCTACACATTCACAGTAACAAATCAAGGAAATGTTAGTTTATCAAATATTACTTTAACTGATGCACTTGTTGCATCTTTTGTATTTGTATCTGGAGACACAAACGCAGATTCAAACCTAGATGTAACCGAGACCTGGAGCTACTCGGGAGTTTACACTATAACTCAAACAGATATTGATGCTGGTTTGGTTGTAAATACGGCAACGGTTCAGGGTGAAGATTTTAATAGCACCATTGTTACAGATATCTCTGGAGCTACAATTACTGATAATAATCAAACAGAAACTACCTTGTGTCAAGATCCAGCAATTGGTCTTGTTAAAACAGGCGTTTTTGTTGATACCAACTCAGATTTATGTGCTAACGTTTCAGAAACTATTGATTATGAATTTACAATTACCAATCAAGGTAATGTTAGTTTGTCATCAATTCTACTTTCAGATCCGCTTGTAACCAATGCTGTTTACACCTCTGGTGATGATGGAGATGGAATTTTACAAGTAGGTGAAACTTGGATTTGTAATGGTAGTTATGTTATAACACAACAAGATATTGATGCTGGTGAAGTTGTAAATTCAGCAAGTGTTACAGGAACGGCTCCAACGGCTGTTGTTGTTTCAGATATATCTGGAGATACAATAACAAATGATACGCCAACCGTTACAGATGTATGCCAAGCTGCTAGTGTAGCACTTGTTAAAGTTGGCACTTATGATGATGGAGATTGCACCGCCGCGGTAGGAGATGTTATTACATATGCCTTTAGTGTAACCAACACAGGAAATGTAACCCTTACCAATGTTATAGTTGAAGATCCTTTAGTTACTATCTCTGGAGTTGCCATTGCAAGTTTAGCGCCAGGTGCTATAGATGCTACAACATACACGGCTAGTTACACAATCACCCAGCAAGATATTGATGCAGGTGTGTTTAGCAATCAAGCCACCGCAACTGGAACATCACCTGCTGGGGTTGATGTTACAGATCTTTCGGGAACAAGTGTAGATAACGATACACCCACAGATACCCCAATATGCCAAGACCCTGCTATTGCTTTGGTTAAACAAGCAAATGTTACTTTAGACCCAACAGACAACTGTTACAACGTTTCTGTAGGCGGTTTAATAGATTACACCTTTACAGTAACCAATCAAGGTAATGTACCACTATCAACACTAGTGCTTACAGATGCTCTTGTGACTACTGCTTATGTTTCCGGTGATGATGGAGATGGTGTTTTACAAGTGTCAGAAACATGGATTTATTCTGGAAGCTATGTAGTTACACAGTCAGACATTGATACTGGAATGGTTACCAATACTGCAACTGTTTCAGGAACTTCTCCAATAGCTGTTACTGTTACAGATATTTCTGGAGATACCATTACAAATGATGTTCCAACGATAACTCAGTTGTGTCCAGATTCAGGTATTGCAATTATAAAGATTGCAAATTATGATTGTACTGATGCAGATGGCAATCCTATAAGTATGCCAGGAGATGAGATTTTATATACCTTTAGTGTGAAAAATACCGGTGGTGTAACCTTGACCAACGTTTTGGTAACAGATCCTCTTGTAACAGTAAATGGTGGTCCAATTACTTTAGCCCCAGGAGAAGAAGACACAACTACTTTCACTGCTGTGTATACAATTACTCAAAATGATATTGACAGTGGGTTTGTTGAAAATCAAGCTAGTGTTGAAGTATGTAATGAGGATAATGTTTCAGACGGAAATTGTAATGGACAAGTAAACTACATTAAGTTAAAATATTTGGGTGCCACACAAAATGCCACTATTAAAGTTATAGAGCATGATGGTCAAACAGTATTTGAACGTGTTGTGCAACCCGGAGAAGAATTTGAGTTTTTCGGTCAAGATCCTCCTCAACAACATTTTGGTCCAAAAATCCACATTTATATAAACAACACTTATACTCAACTAATACATACTAGTTGTTCGGTTGCTATTGGAATAGGTTCTGTTTTTGGTGATTTTGTAGTAATAGATGGTACTTCCAGAAATGGTGGTCCATTTATCCCCGTAGTTTTAGAGGTATGCGATATTGAGGATTTATCTGATGACGGCAGTTATTTACAGGATGACCCTACGGTTACCGACTTGTGTCAAGACGCAAGTATAGCCCTTGTTAAGACAAGCAGTTATGATAATGGAGATTGTACCTCTGAGGTTGGAGATGTTATTGCGTATAGCTTTAGTGTTACTAACACAGGTAATGTAACGCTTACCAATGTTATAGTTGCAGACCCTTTAGTTATTATCTCTGGAGTTGCCATTGCAAGTTTAGCGCCAGGAGCTATAGACACAACAACATACACAGCTAGTTATACAATCACTCAGCAAGATATTGACGCAGGACTTTTTATCAACCAGGCAACAGTAACAGGAACTGCTCCAGATACTACAATTGTAACAGATCTATCTGATGATACAAGTATTTTAGAGGATGATCCAACAGAAACTACAATATGTACTACGCCAAGTATAGCGCTTGTTAAAGTTGGGACTTATACATCCTCAGGTGGATCTGGTAGTTCTGGTGGAGCGTCACCACCATCTTGTGATTTAACGATAGATTTAGCTATCAATGATTGGGTTGCTCAACCTGCAAGAGTTATATCTTCTGGTGAAGTATTATGTATTACTGAATCAGGAACTTACTATGGTACAATTACAGTAGATACTGGTGGACATGTAATTGTTTGCGGAAATGCTACAATTTTTGGAGCTGTAACTGTTAATCCAGGAGGTAATTATTGGCGTACAGAAACCACAGGTTTTATAGGTTCTCTTAAAATGTTTGGTAACGAATATATAACAGAAGCGAGCTGTAATGCATCTGATTCAGATTGTAGTTCTGCTCTAGGAGATATCATTTCATATAGCTTTAATGTTGTTAATACGGGAAATACAACCCTTACTAATGTTGTTGTTTCGGATCCACTTGTCACTATGATTGGTGGCCCTATTGCTAGTCTAGCACCAGGAGCTTCAGATACTACAACATACACGGCTAGTTATGCAATCACACAACAAGATATTGACGCAGGACTTTTTATCAACCAGGCTACTGTTACAGGAACTACTCCGGATACAAGCCTTGTTACAGATTTATCTGATGATACGAGTATTTTAGAGGATGATCCAACAGTTACGATATTATGTGGTACACCAAGTATAGCCTTAGTCAAAGTTGGGATGTATGACGGTTTTAACGTTGATGGAGAATGTATTTCTGCTGTGGGAGACACAATTAATTACACTTTCAGTGTAACTAATACAGGAAGTGTAACATTAACAAATGTTATAGTTGAAGATCCTTTAGTTACGATAAATGGAGCACCTATTACAAGTCTAGCACCAGGGGTAACAGATTCTACAACGTTTATTGCTAGTTATGTCATTACGCAACAAGATATTGATACAGGACTCTTTAGCAATCAAGCTACTGCCACTGGAACTGCTCCAGATACTACTATTGTAACAGATTTATCAGGAACGACTATTTCTAATAATACACCAACAGTTACAGATATATGTCAAAACGATGCTATTGCTATTACTAAAACAGGATTGTTTAATGATGTAGATACTAGTGGAT
>CAJXUG010000038.1:0-12915 GCA_913060785.1 uncultured Flavobacteriaceae bacterium
CGAGATTTCTGCCTGTCTCGTGGGCTCGGAGATGTGTATAAGAGACAGCAATATGAGTACGTATTAAATCATATTATTTCTAAAACAAAAGTGCCTGACACAACACAATTTAAATTATTTCTTGACCAATCACGTTACTACCATAAAGCTGATTCAAGTGAACAATCAATTAACATCATTTTAAAACTAATTAATGATAGTACATATATTTATTTTGACAAAGTTGAAATTGAAGTACCCGAGAATTTAAAAATGCAATTTAATCAGATTGTAGAGGGTAAAAAATCAAGACTAGGACATTTCATTTTTATCAATGAAAGACGCATTAGACTTGTACATTTATAAATACTAATGCTAACAAAACCTAAACCGTATTAAAAACGCAGTTTAGCCAAAACGTTAGCGGTAATTTGAGAAAAACGAAAAAAAAACAATATGAACATTAAACATTTAGCATTCGGACTTTTGACAATTGGAATGATAAGTTGCAATTCGACACCGAAAGAAAAAAATACAGATACAACAGAAACCTATCCTGACATTAAAATTGTAGGTGCAATGAAAAACGTGATGTGGAAAGGCGAATTGGGCAGTAGTATTGACCTTGATACTATTTCGGATAAAAATGGACTATATGGGCTTGGACCTGTGAGCTATTTAACAGGTGAATTGCTAGTTAATAACGGAAAAAGCTACGTGTCAAAAGTGACTTCGGACTCGACAATGACCGTTGAAAAAACATTTGGTACTTCAGCACCTTTCTTTGTTTATGGAAATGTAACTGAGTGGGATGTAATTGAATTGCCCTCTGACCTCAAAACAACTCAGGATTTGGAGAAATTCGTTGACGACAAAACAACTGATTTCAAAAGACCTTTTGCTTTTAAACTAATCGGACAAGTTTCTAGTGCAATTATTCACATTCAGAATTTGCCCGAAGGAACAAAAGTGTCGTCACCAGACGAAGCTCATCAAGGACAGACAAATTACAATATCGAAAATGAAGATGCTGTAATAATTGGATTTTTCTCTACAGAACACAAAGGAGTTTTTACGCATCACGATTCCTTTTTACATATGCACTTGATAACCAAAGACGAAAGTAAAATGGGACATTTGGACGAACTGGAAATTGAGAATATGAAATTATATTTACCCAAAAAATAAAAACTGCTGGCAACAACGTATAAAATTAATTGCTGGAGCAAGTCCATTAGCTTCTAATGAATTAGGTAAACTTGCAGCAAACACTTTATTTAAGGAGTTACATTAAAAACCACCTAAAACAAAGTATAAAAGCAATAACGGTTTGGGTTTTAATCCAAATCGTTATTGCTTTTAATTAAGTATATTGTCGTCAGAAAAGTAGGTGCATTTGTCAGCCACTGTTCATATACAATACCGTTACATGCAGTCAAAAAAAAAATAAATGAAACAAAATTTAGCATTAATGTTCATTCTTTGTTTTGCCCTACTGAATTTGGGCTGTTCTCAACTGGAAAAGTCTAAAACTGAACAAAAGGAAGCAGAAACCAATATTGAACTAAAAGACAATTGGTACTACCTTAATGGAGAGAAATTCTTTATAAAAGCCATCGGTTACGAAATAGGTGCACGACCAGGACAACATCCTTATGAAGATGAAAGGAAAGATCATTTAGAATTAATGAAATTTGATCTTGAAAACATTAAAAAAGGTGGTTATAATACGATAAGAACTTGGAGCCAATTTTCTGAAACACAATTAAAACTAGTGCAGGAATCTGGATTAAAACTCATTATGGGTTTAGAAGTTAATCCAGAAGAAGATTATAGTGATCCTAAATTTATAAATCATTGTAAAACCCAGCTTGAGGATATTTTAAAATATGCACCAAAATATGATTGCATAATTAGCTATCTGGTTATTAACGAACCTCAAACAAATCACATTCATAAAGTTTCAGCTAAGGCGTTTAAAGACCTTATGAAAATGATGGTAGATATGATTCATGAAGATCATCCTGGAATTCCAGTAACCCTTTCTGCAAATGCAATGATTAGTGATTGGATGGACCAGACCATGTTTGATGTATACGCATACAATTGTTATGGCTACAATGAAGGGCAAACTGCAACAATGGGATTTAGAGATTATATTAAAGGTTTAAATGAATTAAACGGATTAGACAAACCATTTATAATTACTGAATTTGGACATTCAGTATCACCAAAAGGAGGCTTTGGTAGTTTTGGCTCACGAACTTTAAAAGAACAAAGTGAAGGACTTGTCTCTAATTACCGAGATCTGATGGATGCTGGAGCTGTAGGAATGTGCCCATTTTATTATGCTGATGGTTGGTGGAAAGGTGGAGAAAAAAGTATACACAATAAAGACCAACCTGAAGAATGGTTTGGATTTTGGGGTTATAACGATGTTAACGACAAATATGGTTCACCTCGTCCTGTTTGGTTTGCCATGCGAGATTATATGAAAGGGCTTATTATAAGTCCTAAAAACAAAACAATACACACCAACACAACAACGATACCTTTAGAGTTATATAATGATGTGACTATTAAAAAAGTAGTTGTGAGAAACCGTGATGAAGTTATCTATTCTAAAAACATAACAAACGCAGGTTATTTTGCAGATCAATTAACAATTAATCCAGTTGGTACAGAAGCAATGGAGCTTGCTTTTGAGTTTTTTGATAGTGAAGATAATAGTGTAAAAAACGAATCTATTATAATTCTGGCTTCTAAAACTGCTATTGAATTGCCCAAATTAACTATAGAAGTCACACCTGAAAAAGATTTAAACGAAAGCAAAAATGCGAGTATAAAAACCGAAATTGTAACCAATGAAAATTTTAAATTGATCAGTAATTTAATTGTAAGCTATAATACACACCTTGGATGGGATGTAGGTCAACAAATTTCGGTTCCAGTAAAAGATCAATTAGATAAAAAAATAATTACATCAGAAAATTCCTTTTTTATCCCAGATAATAGCTGGGTTGTAAATGCATCGGCTGGAATATCTGTTAGGTATGGTAAATTCACTTTTAAAATTCATGACCAAAAAATAATTTATAGAGGTGATTGGGCTAAAGAAATCAGTCGTTAGTAATACAGCACACAACAACGTGTATAATTCATCGCTAGTTTCTGTGTACTCGGAATATTTGACGGATTCCCAAAAGTTCGTGTTTAATTTATTTCCTTACCAACGCAACGAAATCATACACAAACACGTTAGTATAGACCAGATAAGTTAGCCTTCAAAAAGATTTAAAAGGGTGTTTGCATATATTTTTTGTTTTGTATAGGTTTTGTATAGGTTGATATATTTCTAAAACAGTATTTTGCAATTATCTTTGAGGTACACTCATTTAAAAATGTATTTATGAAGTACTTTTATTCTCTTGTTTTTATTTTAACATCTTTTGCGGGATTTTCTCAAAGTTTACCAATTACTTTTGAAGGTGATATAACAACCTCAGACTTTGTTGATTTTGATGGGGGTACAGCAATAGTTACTTCTAATGTGTCATTAACGGGTATTAATACAAGTCCAACTGTTGCTCAAATAGTAAGAGATGGAGGGGCAATTTGGGGAGGAAGTAAAATTTTATTGTCAGAGAATCTTGATTTTTCTGTATTGACAAAAATTTCAATGAAAGTCTTCACAACGGCACCTATTGGAACAATCGTTAAATTTAAACTAGAAGGATCTGGACCGTCTATAGATGTTGATGCTACCACCACTGTTTCTGGTCAGTGGGAAGAACTTGAATGGGTTTTTGTAGGAACGCCCAATAACTTAAATGAAATTGTGTTTATGTTTGATTTTGGAAACCAGGGAGATGGTTCAACTTCTTCAACATTTTATTTTGACGATATTGAGCAAATATTAGGACCAACCCCACCAACAGCACTTTCTTTACCAATTGATTTTGAAATGGGAGAAGTTGCCACTGATTTTTTAAACTACAGTGGAGCAGTTGCCAGCATTATACCAAATCCTCAGGTAGATGGTGTTAATCCAAGCCCAACGGTAGGACAAGTTATTCGTGATGGGGGCCAATTTTGGGCCGGAAGTAAGTTGTTTATTGATGCTACCATTGATTTATCTTCCCTGTGGCAAATTTCTATGAAAGTATATACAACAGCTCCTGTTGGTACTAGAATTAAGCTAGAATTATCAAACTCAGGTGCTAGTTCAGGGCTAGATTATATAACCACAGTTTCTGGTCAATGGGAAACAGCAACTTGGAATTTTAATGGCCAAGCCAATAATTTTGACGCAATACAATTTCTTTTTGATTTTGGTAATGTAGGAGATGGCTCAGAAGCTTCAACATTTCTTTTTGATGATATACTCCAAGAGGTTGGTTTAGTAATACCGGAGCCAACTGCAACCGATTTTCCAATTGATTTTGAAGAAAACTTTGTGACCTCAGATTTTATAAATGAAGATGGTGCAATTGCTACTGTTATCTCAAATCCACAAATAGACGCTAATAATCCTAGCGCTACCGTGGGACAGTTTATTAGAAGTGGTGGAGCACCATGGGCAAAAAGCAAACTAACACTCACAGATTTTATTCCAGATTTCTCTACTGTTGGATCTATATCTATGAAAGTGTATACAGATGCGCCAGTGGGCACGATATTAAAATTTAAAATAGAAAGTAACATTGCAGGTTTTGCAGATGAACGAGATGCGTTAACAACCGTATCTGGCCAATGGGCAACATATACTTGGGATTTTACCAACTTTGATAGTCCTATTTATAATGTTTTGACCCTCATGCTAGGGTACGATTCACCAAATGATGCCTCAGCAAACGCAACATTTTTATTTGATGATATTGAGAGAGTTATCACACTTGGCAATGGTAACGAGCAAGCATTTAATCCACAACAATTAAGTGTCTATCCAAACCCAGCCAAAGACAAGGTTACCATCAGTTCTAATGATACAATCATCAAAGCTGTGGTTGTTTATGATGTGCTGGGAAAACACCTTACAACTCTTTATCCTAAAGATACTGATGTTACCATTAATGTAGCAAATTTCACTAGGGGTCTCTATATCGTGAAAGTTTCAACCCTTGAAGCAGAAAAAACGATTAAGTTAATAATACAATAAATTCATAGACACAAATTTAACAAACCAGATGAGCGCCTTTAAAACAGGCTATAGTTGGAGGTTTAAAACATCTGTTTTATCTTCAACTTTTTGTTAGGCATTAATAAAAAAGTACCTTTGTTGTTTAGTTAATCATAAACACAGTACTATTTTATGAATAATAAATTACTACCCGCCCTTGGAATTATTATTGCCGCGGTTATCTTACTAACAATATCTGAAATTACAACCCAGGAGTCTGTTCAGGTTTTTATTAAAAAGTATTCCTTTTTGTGTATTATCTCTGGCATGCTACTGGGCCTTGCTATTACAAAATATATAAACAAATCAAACTAAGACAATTAATATTTACCTTGTCTTACAATCAATATATTTTTAAAATGAGCATAGTATTTAAAGAAACACAAAAATTCTCGCAATGGTGGCTTTGGCTTATGCTTCTATTAATAGGAGCTTTACCCATAACAGGACTTTACAAACAACTTTATTTAAAGGAAACATTTGGAGACAAACCATTGTCTGACCTGGGGCTTATCATTTTCGCTGTGTTTGTTTTTAGTTTAATTGCTATGTTTTGGTTCATGCAACTGAAAACTGAAATTGACCAAAATGAAATCCGAATGCACTTTTTCCCATTGGTTAAAAAACGAGTAAATTGGAAAGAAATAAAAAATGCTGAAATTGTGAATTACGGTTTTGTTGGAGGTTGGGGAATACGTCTTTGGACAAAATACGGAACTGTTTACAATATGAAGGGAAATAAAGGATTAGCGATTGAACTTTTGAATGGAAAAAATTTTCTAATCGGGACGCAAAAACCAAAGGAATTAACAGTCATGCTAGAAAAAATAAGCCCTAAAAACAGCAACTAATTTGTGAGCTGAGTTAAAGTTAAAAATAGTCATTATTGTATCTTTTGTTAGGCCTATAAAAACATCACATTATATTTCTGGTTACTTTTATGAAACATATTTTATTTACATTATTTCTCTCCATCATTATCTGTGATGCGCATGCGCAAATTGTAACTATTCCAGATGTTAATTTTAAAAACGTACTGCTTAATGACCCTAGTATAAATACCAATGCTGACACTGAAATTCAAGTCTCAGAAGCCCAAGTAACTCTTGATTTATTTTTCTACTATGAAGCTATTATAGATTTTACAGGTTTGGAAGCTTTTGTGAATTTACAATCCTTGACAATAGAGGGTGAATTGGCAACTACTATAGATTTAAGCGCCAACCTCTCTTTAACAAATTTGTCTATTGTTGTTACTCCCATTGAGATTTTAGATCTAAGCAATAATACTCAATTGCAAACCCTGGAATTAGTGGCCAATGAATTATCTGCCTTAGATTTAAGTGCTAATATGCAACTAGGGTATATTTACTTTTTCAACAACCCAGTAACTGATTTGAATTTAGGAACTAATACCGCCCTAGAGGAGCTTATTGTTTCTAGTAATGTTATACTGCCCACAATAGATGTGAGCGGTAATACGTCCCTTACAAAAATTGAAGTTGTCAATAACGCCATGACTAGTTTTGATGTTTCAAATAATCTGAATTTAGAAATATTACGCACCTATGGTAACAACCTACTAGAGCTTGATGTTAGTAATAATTTAATGCTGAAAGAGCTAAATACTATGTTTAACCAAATCTCTTCTTTAGATTTAAGCGCTAACATACATCTAGATTGGTTTAATGCAAGAAATAATCAATTAGAAACTCTTGATGCAAGAAATGGCAATAATGATTTATTTGTAAATTTCAATGTGCTCAATAACCCAAATCTGGATTGTATTTTAGTTGATGACCCTACTGCCCCTTATCTTTTGTCATGGAGTGTAGATCAAGACACACTATTTGGTAGTACCACTCAAAATTGTCAACCTCTAGTTTTAGATGATAATGAGGTGCTCTCTCAATATTACTATCCTAATCCAGTGCAAAAAACTCTTTTCATTGAGTCAACAAACCCATTGGTAGAGCTGTATGTGTATAGTAGTAGTGGTGCTATACTTATAAAACAAACTTCCTCACAGCCAAAACTGCTTTATCAAATAGATCTTAGTAGTCTTACCACTGGAGTTTATTATCTCAAGACTGTAACCACGAGCTCTAGCGGTATTAAGAAGATAGTGAAGTATTAAACTACACAACAACATGAGTATAGAAAAAGCCTATGAAAGCTGGTCTGAGCAATACGACACCAATCAAAATAAAACTCGAGATTTAGATCAAAAAGACAACACACCCAAATTGTAATAGGTGTTAAGTATCTTTTCAAAGTTTGCTGTATTTGTTGTTTTTATGGTTTTAATAAAACAGTAACATAGCGTTATACCGAGTCTTTTTTTTTACTTTTACTCTAAATACATTCACAATCGCATCCCACACATACCTTCTTGAAACCTCTATTGATTCAGTAAATAAAAAGCTCTGGAACCAACTACAGCATGGCCAAGATTGTTTTTTGTCTATAGCTTATTTAACTGCCATAGAGCAAGGCTTTTCTAAGGAGTTAGATTTTTGCTATGTTATTGTTTTGGATACCCTAACATCAAAGCCCTTATTATTGGCTTCCTTCCAATTAGTTCCTTTTGTGTTTAAAGGTGATTCTCAGCCTCCAAAAATAATACGTCATTGTTCCCAGAAAAGCGATGGTTTTTTTATGCTCAACATGCTGGTTTGCGGTAGTGTATTTATGGCCGGAGAACACGGTTTTGTAAAGTCTAACTCCATAAATAACAAGACTGCTTTTAGCCTTGCTGAAAAGGCGATGAGTAAGGCCTACAAAGCATTGCGAAAGAGTACATCAAAGAAGATTTCTGTGCAACTTTTTAAAGAGTATGCTCCCCAAACTATCTCTAGTAGTAGCCTCTTACTACAAAAAGGATATCAGGATTTTGAGATTGACATGTATATGTCTTTGCCAATTGCACCTTCTTGGAACTCTATAGAGGCTTATTTTGACACCTGTAAGGCAAAGTTCAGGACCAAGGCTAAAAGTGTTTTTACAAAAGCAGCAACGCTCTTTATAACATCTTTTACTGAAGCCGAAATTTTAGCCCATCAACAAACAATAGACACTTTATTTCTGCAAGTATTAGGTAAATCTGAGTATCAATTTGGGGTCATGAATGCTGTTGGTTTTGCTTTGCTAAAACGCCATTTAGGGAGCCAGTTTATTTTTAGAGCAGTACTGCTTAAAGATAGGCTTGTTGGTTTTAGTACCTCTTTTATTAATGAAACTGCACTGGAGGCTAATTTTGTAGGGATCGATTATAATCAAAATATCAAATACGCCATTTACCAGAGGTTGTTGTATGATTATGTTAGTCTGGCAATAGAAAATAACCTTGAAGTACTCAACTACGGAAGAACCAGTGAGCTTCTTAAAAGCTCTCTTGGAGCAGTGGCAATACCCATGAAATTATATGCAAAGCATACCTCAAAAATAACGCATTTACTGATGTGCTCCACACTAAAGAAAGTTACGCCAACCCCCTTTGAGCTGAGAAAACCATTCAAGGCAGTATATTACAAAAATCAATAAGTTTTAGTGTTTTTTACCTAGCTTTTTTGCCTCAAAATGTTCTAGCAGTACAAATACTGTAAGCAACATGCCCAGGGCATATATTGTGTCCTCAATAGGTATGGTAAACATCCTGATGTTTAAGTTTTCTGCATTGTTATACCACACAACTTCATTTTCAATAAAGCTACCGGTAAGCACGCCATTAACTATAAAAAAGGGGATAAGTGTAATAAAAAAACTTGGTAAAAACCTTCCAAGAATCTTTGGGTTTTTATTGTATACAAGCCCTAGCAAAATAATTGCATACCCAAAACATACAAGGGTGTACCATCTGTCATAGTTATACCAAAGTGTTATTATTAATATGCACAGTAGTGCTACATAAAATACAGCGGTTGCTTTTTGAGAAAGCGTAAAATTTGGAAAGAAATAGTTTAATGAATAATGGGTAAACAAACAAGCATATGGAATGCATATAAAAAAAAGCCATTCTTCTAAAGGCAGGTTTAATAATTTAATCCCATTGATGTATTGATCGTTAAATCCCCAAATCCCATTGTTGGTAAAAATTACATCCCAAGAAATGAAAAATGCCATCATGATGAAGATGGCTAGAAATAGCGATTTCCATTTTTTGTAAAACTGAAATTTAGGATAAAAACTAAAAATAAAAGGAATAAGAAATGATCCTATATTTAAATACAGGTATAGATTTTTCATGCCCTATTTTTTAAAATATTTCAGTGGAGGGAATAACATTCCATAACATTCTCCTTCTCCTTTACCCAGATGTTTGTGATGTATTTTATGAGCTCTTCTTATTCCTTTTGCATACCAATTATTGGCTTTTCTAAAGAGTTTGAAACGCTGGTGTATAAAGATGTCATGCACCATAAAATAAGCAACACCGTAGGCAAATATACCAAGGCCAATAGGCAATCCAGCCCAGAACCCATAATATTGCCAAGCTATAAAACATGCAATACTCACTGCTGCATAAAATATAAAGAAGAAGTCATTACGCTCCCACCAGCTTTTGTGATCTTTATGATGATGATCTTTATGCAGGCTCCACAAAAAACCATGCATAACATATTTATGTGTTGCCCACGCCATAAATTCCATGGCAGAAAAAGTTCCGATAAAGGTTAAAATCCAAAGCAGTGTTGTCATTTTTTTTAATTTAAATAATTGGTAACAGTAAAATTACCGTACAAGTTTTAGTTGGTACTTTACATAGCTTCTAGTAAGAAGCCCAAATTTTTCATAACCAGGAACTCGTATCCTAGTATTTTTAATTTCTAAGGCCGGTGTCTTATGTAGTTTTTTAAGCAACCTTCTGTAATAGCGATAGGCCATAAACACTCCAAATTTAGCTTCTGTGGGTAGTTTTAAAATACCTTGGTAACCTTTTTGGAAATCCTTTTCAATATCTGCTATAATTTCTTGTTTTGATGTTTCATCAAGTGCCTCTAGATTTGTGTTCGGGAAATAGGTTCTACTCAAGCCTTCAAAATCTGCCTTGAGATCACGTAAAAAGTTGACTTTTTGAAAAGCAGATCCTAAGGCCATTGCAGATTCTTTAAGTTGGCTGTATTTCTGGGTATCTCCTCTCAAAAAAACATGAAGACACATAAGCCCAACCACATCTGCTGATCCGTATATGTATTCTTTGTATTCCTGTTCTGTTAGGTAGTCTTTTTTTGATAAATCCATACGCATGCTTTTCATAAAAGAGGCTATAAGACCTCTTTCAATATTGTATTTATGCACCGTTTCTTGAAAAGAATTTAAAATAGGGTTTAGACTGATTTTTTCTTCAAGTGCAAATTCAAGGTCTTTTTCAAAACGATTAAATAGTACACTTTTATCATACTCATGAAAGGTGTCCACAATTTCATCAGCAAACCTTACAAACCCGTATATGTTATATATGTCTTGGCGTATGGTAGGAGATAACATTTTGGTAGCCGAAGAAAAGGAAGTGCTGTACGCATTAGTTACGCTTTCGCTGCATTGTCTTGATACTATGTCAAAAAGTTCTTTCATTACTTGTTCTTTTTTGCGATAAGACCTGCTACCAGTTTTCCAGAAATTAATGCTGGAGGTACCCCGGGTCCAGGAACAGTTAGTTGTCCTGTGAAAAATAAATTTTCCACTTTTTTACTTTTTAATTTTGGTCTTAAAAATGCGGTTTGTAATAATGTATTTGCCAAGCCATATGCATTTCCTTTGTATGAATTATACTCAGAGACAAAATCATTCACACAAAAAGACTCCTTAAATATAACATGTTTTTTTATTTCTTGTCCTGTCAGGGTTTCAAAGCGAGACATAATTTTTTCATAATATGTATCACGCAACTCTTTAGTATCCTCTAATCCTGGCGCTATAGGAACCAGGAAAAACCCGGTTTCTTTACCATCAGGAGCGAGCTCTGGCTGTGTTTTTGAAGTAAAATTAGCATAAAAAAGCGGGCTTGTTGGCCACACGGGTGTGTCGTAGATTTCTTTAGCATGCTGCTCAAAGTCCACATCAAAGAATAAGGTGTGATGTGCTACGTTTTTGATCTTCTTGTCAAAGCCAATGTAAAACAATAAAGAGGAGGGAGCAAAGGTTCTTTTTTCCCAATAGGCTTCAGAGTATTGTCTGTATTTTTTTGGTAATAGTGTTTCTGTATGGTGGTAATCTGCTCCGCTTAGAAGCGTGTCTGTGGCATGAAATGTACCATTAGATACAATACCTTTTACCTTGTCTTTCTCCACCACAATCTCTTCTACATTTTGATCTGTTTTTATGATCACCCCCATAGACTCGGCGAGTGTTTTCATCCCAAGGATTACACTGTACATACCACCCTTTGGTTGGAAGGTTCCTAGACCGAAATCTGCATAGTTCATAAAACTATAAAACGATGGTGTCTTTGATGGTTTTGCTCCCAAAAACAATACTGGAAATTCTAGGATAGATACAAGTCTTGGATTTTTAAACTCTTTGCGTACATCTCTACTAATATTGCTAAAAAATTGACCTACCCTTTTTGCCGTAGCAGGGGTAATAAGTTCAAGAGGCGAAACTCCAGGTCTATAGACCAAATCTTTAATTGCTATATTATAGTTTTGTTGTGCAGCGTCAATAAATTTTTGAAGTTTTTTTGCACTCCCTGGTTCTTCTTTCTCAAAGGTTGCACAAATTTTATCTAAGGTGTCTTCAATGGTGATAAAATCATTTTCACCAAAGTACACACTATATGCAGGACTTAGTTTCTCTAGAACGTAATAGTCTGAGGCTTTTTTTTCAAAGTCACTGAAAAACCTTTCAAAGACATCTGGCATCCAGTACCAGGAAGGACCCATATCAAAGGTAAACCCTTGTTTTGTAAATTGTCTTGCGCGTCCTCCTATGGTTTGGTTTTTTTCTAAAACAGTAACACTATATCCATCTTTTGCCAAATAAGCGGCAGCAGCTAGAGAAGAGAACCCAGAACCAATGATTGTTATTTTTTTGTTTGCCATCTTGTCAAACAAAAGTAGGGTATATTTAAACAAAACAATAGTTAAAAATTCCTAAAAGTTAGTCGTTTAAGGTTTTTACTTTATCTACAAAACTTTTTATGCTGTCAAAACAAACAATATTAGAAGCTGTGTTTTGTTTTTGTACTTCAGTGTATTTCTGGCCCAATATCCAAAGAGGGTATTTTTCTTTTTTGCAAACAATTTTTTGATAAGAATCTAGGTAAGATTTAATAGTGTCATTATTTGGCTTTGTGGTGAAAAATGTCACAAATAATAAGTCTCCATCTTTGTAGAATTGTTTGGATAAGCTTTCCAATGGAATATTTGGCCCAAGGTAGGTTGTTTTGATTCCATACTTTTCTAATAAATAATTTGCATAAATCAAACCAATATCATGAATTTCATTAAAAGGAAGAAACAAACACACCTTAATTTTGGTGTTATGTTTTGGTGTTCTTGAAGCGTACAGGCCAATGTGTTCTATTGTTTTTCTCTTGATAAGCTCAGAGACAAACCGCTCATGAGATACATCTATAGTGCCTACATGCCAAAGCACCCCAATTTCATGAAGAAACGGAATGAATACATTCTCAAATACTTGATCAAAAGTTTTTGTTTTTAAAAGCTGCGAAAAAATAGTGTTAAATTGAGTTGTACTGAAATCAAACATTGCATTTTTAAGACTACTAATTGCATAGTGTTCTTTGTGTATTACTG
>CAJXUG010000039.1:0-12870 GCA_913060785.1 uncultured Flavobacteriaceae bacterium
AATGTTGGTTGTTCTGAATACCATTTATTGAACTCTTCTTGTTCAACAACAACAATTTTCATTTGCATACCGTAATGAGATGCTCCACAAATTTTATTACATAATAGTATAAAGTCAAACTCGTAAGGTTCTTCTCCTTTTTCTTTTCTGATTTTATTAATTACAGCCGTTTTTGCAACAACTTCAGATTGAACTCTCATTTCTTCAGTTGTAAATTTTGGTGTAAATCCAAATTCTGTAACCATTCCTGGAACACAGTTCATTTGTGCTCTAAAGTGAGGCATATAAGCTGAGTGTAATACATCCTGAGAACGAAATTTAAAAACTATTTTACGTCCTTTTGGTAAATACATAATTGGTTCGATTGCTGATATTTGCTTATCATCTTGAGCGTTTAAATCGCTCATATCAACACCCATTGTGTTGGTTCCTTTAATGTAATTTACATTTCCTCTTCCTAATGCGTTGTCATCACCTGCGTAACGAGCCTCCCATTGAAATTGTTTTGAGTATACTTCAATAACTAAAGGATCTTCTGCATCAGATAAATCCATAATGTTATTCCATTGCCATAATCCGTAACCAATTAACACTACTAAAACAACTGCTGGAGTGATTGTCCAAATTGCTTCTAATTTATGGCTATCAGCATAAAACAATGCTTTGTTTTCTTTTTTTCCTCGATATTTATATGCAAAATAGAATAATACAAATTGCATGATAAACTGAACTATCCCAATTAAAATAAATGTAATATTGAATAAGTTATCATCATGTTCTCCTTCAATAGAAGCTGATTCTGGCAACATTAACACGTTCATAAAAATTAAACAATAAATCATCATTGCATATAAGAATGCTGAAAACCAAAGGAATAATTTTCCCTGTGTATCATTATCTTTGTCTGTAGCAATTACCGATCTAAAATTTAAAATTCTAGTGATTTGCCAAAAGCTTACACCTATTGCAACAGCTATAAAAATATAAAATAAAGCTAGCATATTATTTTGTCTTAATTATTTAATTATTAATGTTGATTTTCTTCTCCTTCGTGTTCAATATTGTAATAGTGGAAATGTGTGCTTTCTTCTAAGAAAGGATTTCCTGTTGCCAACGGCGGTGCTTTTGCAAATGCGCGAAAGGTTACAAATATAAATAGTCCTATAAAAAACGCTAAAGCACTTATTTCTGGAATTCCAAAAAACCATTGATCACCTACAGTTGCTGGCATAATCATTATAAATACATCTAAATAATGACCTGCTAATATTACCAATCCTCCAATAACAACAAACCAAGGTTTGCTTTTAAAGTCACTGTTAATTAATAATAATATTGGGAACACAAAATTCATCACCAACATACTTAAAAATGGTAATTTATAGTCGTTAAATCTTGCGATGAAATAAACGGTTTCTTCAGACATATCTGCATACCAGATTAACATGAACTGTGCGAACCATAAATACGTCCAGAATACAGAAAAACCAAACATAAATTTTGCTAAATCGTGTATATGACTATCATTTACAAATGGTAAATGACCTTTAGAACGTAAATAAATAGTTACAAATGCAATTACTGTTAATGCACTAACTAATAAAGTTGCTAATACATACCAACCGAATAATGTAGAGAACCAATGAGGATCTAATCCCATAATCCAATCCCAAGACATCATAGATTCAGTAACCATAAAGAATACTAAAAAGATAACTGATGCATGAAAGTTTTTCTTATAAGTTTTGTTTCCATCATTAGCAGTATCTTCTTTAATAGAATTTTTTCTAATGATAAAACGATAAGCGTTCCATCCTAATAAATAAACAACAGATCTAATTGTCCAACCTGGTACATTTAACCACCATTTTTTTCCATCAACGATTGCATCATAATTATCACTTGCAGGATCAAAAACGCCTTCTCCCATCCAAGTAAATAAATGATTTAAATGCCCTGCAGATGTCATTACAACTACAAACATTAAAATACTTGCAGGAACAATATTTGCTGAAATTGCTTCCATTACTCTAAACAATACCACAGACCAACCTGCTTGTGCTACTCTTTGTGATGCATAAAAAGCCAATACTAATAATGAAATTCCTAAAAAGAAAAATAGTGCTACATAAGTTGCAGCCCAAGGCTTATTTTTTAATGCATGTAAAACATGCTCTGCATGTTCATCACCTAAGTGTTCAGAAGTTTTTGCATTATTATGTGTGTCTAAAACTGGTGTATCATGAGCTGTTGTTGCTCCATGACCATCATCTTGACTTGCCATAATTTCTTTAGCATCTTCAACCGTTTTTGGTGCAGTTAAAAAGCTATATCCAACACCCAAAGCTCCAATAATCATTAAAGCAATTGAGAATGTTTTTAATTTACCTGAGAATTGATACATATCTTTTAATTCTATCTTTTAAAGACTTATTTTAATAAATCGTTTCTTAGTTTATCTACATAGTGAACAACTTGCCAACGTTCAGTTACTGTTAATTGAGATGCATGAGAACCCATTAGGTTTCTACCATACATAATTACGTGGTAAGTACTTCCTTCGGTTATTATTCTGTCTTTGTAGTTTGGTACTCCGTTAAATTTTTCTCTTTGAGCTAAAACCCCATTTCCGTCTCCTTTTGTTCCATGACAAGTAGCACAGTAAATACCGTACATAACTTTTCCATTTGCCATGTTTTTATCATTATTTTCTAAAGGAGATTTTAAATCTTTTAAGGCTGCATCATATCCTTCGTTTGTATTTGGATAATCATAAGGAACTTGTCCTCTAGCAATTGCTCCTTCAACCGGCTTTAAGTTTGATGGTTCACCGTTTATTCCGTCAACTCCATTTGGTTCATAAGGAACAGCCACATACATATCTGGCATATATTGTACACTTCTAGTACGCTTGTCTCCACAAGAAACAATAGATACAAGTGCAACTAAAGCGAAAATTATTTTTGTAAAATTCTTCATCTCTCTTTATTAATGCTTTTCTACTACGTTAATTTCTACAGCTCCAGTTTCTTTTAATAAAGAAGTTAATTCTTCTTCATTATCATGAACTGGGATTTCCATTAAAAAATGATCATCTGTAGTTCTCGGATCTGGGTTTTCTGCTTCTTTAAATGGCCAAATTCTACTTCTCATATAAAAAGTAATTACCATTAAATGGGCTGCAAAAAAGACAGTCATTTCAAACATAATTGGTACAAAAGCAGGCATGTTTTCGATGTAGCTAAAACTTGGCTTACCACCAATATCTTGAGGCCAATCTTCTATCATAATGAAATTCATCATTGTAATTGCAACTGCAAGTCCTACAATACCGTACATAAAAGCCGTAATTGCAATACGTGTAGGCTCAAGACCCATTACTTTGTCTAGCCCATGCACCGGAAAAGGTGTGTAGACTTCTTCGATATGATAGTGAGCTGCGCGCGTTTGTTTAACCGCATGCATTAAAATATCATCATCGTTATAAATTGCATGTATCACTTTGGAAGCCATACTAGTTGTTTTTAAGTTTAGAAGCTTGTCCTGCCCAGTCATCGCGCTTTGCTCTTCCTGGTAACTCGCCTAAAATTTCATCGAATAAATCGTACTCTTGATTGGTCATTTTACTTATCTGCTGAAAAGTAAATAATCCCATAGCATTTAATTTCTTTTGTAATACTGGGCCAACACCTGTAATTTTCTTAAGATCATCAGGGCTTTGAGTAGCTGCATCAAAACTTCCTAGTGTAGCTAGCAAGGTCTTTAACTTACCTTGATCATAGCCGCTTTTTGATGATTTTACTGGGGTTGCACCAGGTGTTACAACATCATAGTGTTTTACATCATCTCCATGCTTTTCACGTAAAGATTTGAATTTTGACCCAGAACTCTTTAGGATAGATTTCACCTCTGCCTGAGCAATTACAGGGAAGGTTCTAGCGTATAGCAAGAACAACACAAAGAAAAATCCTATGGTTCCTATAAAAATACCTATGTCAACAAAAGTTGGTGAGAACATGGTCCAAGAAGATGGCAAGTAATCACGATGCAATGAGGTAACAATAATTACAAAACGCTCAAACCACATTCCTATGTTTACTACAATAGAGATAAAAAAGGAGAACATAATACTTGTACGTAATTTTTTAAACCACATAAACTGTGGAGAGAATACATTACAAGTCATCATAGCCCAATAGGCCCACCAGTAGGGTCCAGTAGCTCTATTTAAAAAAGCATACTGTTCGTACTCTACTCCAGAGTACCATGCAATAAACAGCTCGGTGATGTATGCAACACCAACAATAGAACCTGTAAGCATGATAACAATGTTCATCAGCTCAATGTGCTGAATGGTAATGTAATCTTCTAGTTTAGACACTTTTCTCATGATGATCAAAAGTGTGTTTACCATTGCAAAACCAGAGAAAATTGCTCCAGCTACAAAATATGGAGGGAAAATAGTAGTATGCCATCCAGGTATAACAGAAGTAGCAAAATCAAAAGATACAATGGTGTGTACAGAAAGTACAAGTGGTGTAGCCAAACCTGCCAATACAAGAGATACCTCCTCAAAGCGTTGCCAGTCTTTTGCACGACCACTCCATCCAAAAGACAGAATACCGTAAATCTTTTTTGTAAAAGGAGTTACTGCTCTATCACGGATCATTGCAAAATCTGGTAAAAGTCCTGTCCACCAGAAAACCAGTGATACAGAAAGGTATGTAGAAATTGCAAATACATCCCACAACAAAGGAGAGTTAAAGTTTACCCACAAAGACCCAAATTGATTTGGAATTGGTAGCACCCAGTATGCAAGCCAGGGACGCCCCATGTGTATAATTGGGAACAAACCTGCTTGTATTACAGAGAAGATAGTCATCGCCTCTGCTGAGCGGTTAATTGCCATTCTCCATTTTTGACGGAAAAGTAACAGTACTGCAGAAATCAAGGTTCCTGCGTGACCAATACCTACCCACCATACAAAGTTGGTAATATCCCAAGCCCAACCTACGGTCTTGTTTAATCCCCAAACTCCAATACCGGTAGATACGGTGTAAATAATACAACCTAATCCCCATCCAAATGCAACAAGAGCAATAGTGAATACAATCCACCATGATTTGTTGGCTTTACCTTCAACAGGAGCGGCTACATCGATGGTAACATCGTGGTAGTTCTTATCTCCTATAACTAAGGGTCTTCTAATAGGTGCTTCGTAGTGCGACGCCATATTTTATATACTATTTCTTAGTTAGTTACGCTTTTTTTGAATTTCTCACCTTTGTCTGATAGAATACGTTAGGTTGTGTTCCAACGGCTTCTAACAAGTGATACATTCGCTTATCTTTTTTCTCTTTATATACTTCACTATCATGATCATTGATGTCTCCAAAGACCATTGCTCCTTTATCACATGCTGAAGAACAAGCTGTCTGAAATTCTGCATCTTTTACTGGGCGCCCATCACGTTTTGCCTCAAGGATTGATAATTGTGTTTTTTGAATACACATAGAACATTTTTCCATAACCCCTCTAGAACGAACATTCACATCTGGGTTAAGAACCATTCTACCTAAATCATTATTCATGTGGTAGTCAAACTCATCATTCTCATTGTATAAGAACCAGTTAAAACGACGTACTTTATAAGGACAGTTGTTTGCACAGTATCTTGTACCTACACAACGGTTATATGCCATGTGGTTTTGACCTTGTCTACTATGAGTGGTTGCCGCTACTGGACAAACAGTCTCACACGGAGCATGATTACAGTGTTGACACATAACCGGCTGAAATGCTACCTGTGGGTTTGCAGATGGATCTTCCAATTCTGCAAATTGAGATAGTGATTCACCCAGGCCAGACATGTTTATTTTCTTAGACTCATCTCCATCAAAACTTTCTTCTGATGAGTAATATCTATCGATACGCAACCAGTGCATATCACGACTCTTACGCATTTCTTGCTTTCCAACAACTGGAACATTGTTTTCTGCATGACATGCAATTACACAAGCTCCACAACCCGTACAGGCGTTTAAGTCTATGGATAAATTAAAATGATGCCCAACAGAGCGATCAAAAGATGTCCATAAATCTGCCTCAGGAGAGGTTACTGGAATTTCTTCGTGATCTCTAGAAACCTTTAATACAGGATTCCAAGCATACTCACCATCTCTATTTGCTTTGGTGGTATTAAATATCTCTAATGTTGTCTCACGAATAATATCTCTACCCATCATCGTGTTGTGCAACTGTACACATGCAAATTCATGCATTCCAGATACTTTCTCTAAAGAAACACGTTGTACAGATGAGAAATCGTTATATAATGCATAGGCATTTACACCTGTTTGCATTTCTTGTTGAACAGCGGCTGTTTTTCCATAACCAAGTGCTAAACCAACAGAACCTTTTGCTTGTCCTGGCTGAATTAAAACAGGTACGTTCTGAATCACAACACCGTTTACGTTAATGTTTACATAACTACCATTTAAACCACCATTAGCTACATTTTCGTTAACTAGATCCATACTAGCTGCATCTGCCTTAGAAACAGTTATATAGTTATCCCAAGTGGCTCTTGTAATAGGATCCGGCATTTCTTGTAACCAAGGATTGTTAGCCTGTTGCCCGTCACCTAAACTTGTTTTTGTATACAATGTAAGCTCTAAATCACCTTGTTTTAAACCAGTGTCTAAACTTGCATTTGAGCTGCTAGTATCAACAGATGTCTTTTCTGTAGAAAGCGATTCGTTTGATACATTTGTAGCAGAGGTAACAATACCTGCCTCTAATGCTTTATTCCAGGAAGTTCCTGCCAACACCCCAGACCAAGTCTGTTTGATATAATCGTTATATGCTGCATCGTTTGCTGTCCATACAAGCAAACAATCTTGAAACTGTCTTGTATCAAATAAAGGACGAATGGTCGGCTGTGTTAAACTAAAAGAACCTTTTTTGATTTGTGCATCTCCCCAAGATTCTAGATAATGAGGGGTTGCAGCAACCATTTGTGCTAAAGATGCCGTAGCGTCTTTCTTCATTGAAAATGCCAAAGACATTTCTAATTTCTGATATCCTGCAGCAAATTGCTCGTTGTTTGGCAAAGAATACACAGGATCAACTCCTACTGTAATCAATCCTTTTATACTTCCGCTGATAACACCCTGCATAACACCGGCAACTTGAGAAGCGCTACCTTGTCGTGTCATTTTTGGAGAAACAGCATCCATTACAACGCTATTTGCATTTGCTACAAGTGCCATTTTTTGTGCCGCAACACTTGGTAATCCTGTAACGATAACACCTTTATTCCCTGCTGCTGCTAACTCAGCTTTTGCGCTGGCAACTGCAGTTGCAATATTCTCTGGCAAACCAGAAGTGCTACCACCAGTTAACGCCTTTAAAATTTGTAATTGTTGTGATGGAGTTGCAGGCACACGAGTATCTGCATTTGCTCCTGTTAATGACATGTTAGCTTCAAACTGAACATGACGAGACATTTTACCATTGCTTGGCACATGTCCTTTTGTGTAACTAGCGTCATAGCCACCACCTTGCCAATCTCCAAGGAAGTCTGCTCCTACAGATACAATCACTTCAGCCTTGCTAAAGTCATAATCTGCCATTGCTCTTGTTCCGTAAACAGCCTGAAATGCATCTAAAGCTTCAGAGCAAGAAACTGTATCATACACTACATGACGTACATTTGGAAATTTGCTAGTAAATTCTTTAATTAATTTTGAAGTAGATGGACTCGCAAATGTCTGCGTTAATAAAACAACATCTTTGCCCTGCATCTGGTTTAGTTTTCCTGCAACAGCTGCATCAAAATCTGTCCAAGAAACATCTTTACCAGCAAGTTGTGGTGCTTTTAATCTATTGTTATCATACAATGACAACACAGAAGCATGTACTCTTGCGTTTACACTACCACTGTTATTAGATAAGTCGTTTCGTTCTATTTTGATAGGACGGCCTTCACGAGTTTTAACCAGTACGTTTGCAAAATCAAAACCATCTGCTATGGTACTTGCATAATAATTTGCTACACCTGGAACGATCTCATCTGGTGCAACAACGTAAGGAATTGATTTAATTACGGGTCCTTCACAAGCTGCCAATGATGCTGCAGCAGTTGTAAAACCAACGTACTTTAAGAAATCACGACGCGTAGTTGATGAAGCCTCTAGGGTTTCTTTATCACCCAAAAACTCATCTGTTGGTATATCTGTAACAAATTCGTTTTGCTGTAATGCCTCAACAATAGTGCTGTTTTCATCTAGCTCCTCAACACTTTTCCAGTATTTCTTGTTTGATGCCATATTATATAATTTCGATGTGCGAACTACGTTTCTTGTTGAGAAATACTAAACTTCAATCTAGAATCGTTTTTCGTTTTTAAAATTTTTAATTTATTATTATTGAATTAGTAGTGACACTTACCACATTCCAATCCACCCATTTGTGCAGCTGTTAACTGCTCTACTCCATATTTCTTGGATAACTCTTCATGAATTTTATTGTAGTAATCATTGCCCTGAACCTTGACATTTGTTTCACGGTGACAATCAATACACCAACCCATTGTTAAGGGCGAGTATTGGTACATAATCTCCATCTCTTCTACAGGACCGTGACATTTCTGACAATCTACACCAGCAACAGTAACATGTTGTGAGTGATTGAAATAAGCAAAGTCTGGCAGGTTGTGAATACGAACCCATTTCACTGGCTCTGTCTCACCTGTATATTTTTGGTTATCTTCATCCCAACCAACAGCTTTGTATAGCTTTTGAATTTCTTTGTTGTAATCAACTCCGTATTCTGCCAAACCTTCTGCCTGAACACCTTCTGCAACTTCACCAATACTCTTGTGACAGTTCATACAAACATTTAATGAAGGAATACCAGAATGCTTACTCTTTCTTGCAGATGAGTGACAGTAGTTACAATCAATCTCATTTGATCCAGCGTGAATTCTGTGAGAATAATGTATTGGCTGAACAGGAGCATATCCTTGGTCTATTCCAACACTCATAAGGCCGCCGTATATAAAATATGCAGAGCCTAATAAAAATATAACAGCTGTTACTAAAAGTAAAAACTGGTTTTCTATAAATGATTTCCAGATAGGCTTACTATGCTCTCTAACAGGAAGAGCAACTCCATTTGCAACTGCAAATTTATTTAGTGTTTTTGTTACCAAAAATAGTATGGTAACCAACAGCAAAAATACCAAGGTAAGTATCCCTAGTATGATGTTGTTTGAAACGCCGTTTCCAGAATCTGCATCTTTAGCACCTGGCAAAGCAGCTGGAGCAACTGATACTTTTTTCTCTGTGTAGGTGTAGGCTACAATATCATCAATGTCTTTGTCGCTAAGACCCGGAAAAACATTCATTGCAGATTTGTTGTACTCTTCAAAAATAGCATTGGCACGAGAATCACCAGAGGCAATTAACGCAGCACTGTTTTTGATCCAACTGTACAACCACTCTTTTTCATACTTATCTCCAACACCGTACAACGCAGGGCCGGTAGCCTTTTTGTACAGTTTGTGACAAGCGGCACAATTTGCCTTAAATAATTTTTCACCCAGGGCGGCATCACCACCATTGGCAGAAACTGCAGCAGCATCATCTGCGGGAGTAGCTTGAGCCAATACATTTGTAGATAACGATAACGCGAGGGCTAAGGTTACTACTGACAAAATTGAGGAAAGTCTTCTTAAATTCACCTTTTGCATACTAATGTTAATTTTCGTCAATAGTTTGGCACGTAATTGGTTAGTGATTTATCTTAAATATTAAGCCATTTACTATGCCATAAATAACAGTGCAAAAGTACTACATAAAGACGAAATTTGAAATCTAATTATTTTGTATAATCTTAATTTATAATTGTTCTAAATAATAAATTTAGTCTTCAACAAGAGAAACTCTTGTACATTTGCAGTAACAACTATATTCTATGAAAAATCGCAACACATTTAACCTATTTATTATCAGTATTTTACTCGTTTTTTTAACACAATCTTCTGTAGCCCAACCGGGCACTGTTACCATAAATGCTGATGCTCAAATAAATGATTTACTCACCATAAAAAAGAGTTTAGAGAGCGAAAATAAAATGGATGAAGGGTACACCATCCAGTTATTTTATGGGGACCGTGAAATGGCAAATACTACCTTAAAAAAATACAGAAACACCTATGGAACTTGGCCTGCATCTATAGAATATGAAACGCCAAACTATAAAGTTTGGGCAGGAAATTTTGCCACAAGAATACAGGCAGACAGAGCATTAATTGAGATTAAAAGAGGGTTTTCTGGGGCATTTATACTAGAAAAAAAATAAAACACTCTTCAATAAAAAAGCGCTAGACTCATGCATAAGTCTAGCGCTTTTTTGTTACTCAAATTATAGTAGTGCTCTGTGTTATTTTAGTTTTTTCTTCACGGCTACTTCGTGGAAACTTTCTATAACATCACCTTCTTTAATATCATTGTAGTTTTTAACCTGCATACCACAATCATATCCTTTAGCAACTTCTTTAGCATCGTCTTTAAATCGTTTAAGACTGTCTAACTCTCCAGTGTATATAACAACACCCTCACGAATTAAACGTATCCCTGCGCTGCGAATAATTTTTCCAGTCAATACCATACAACCTGCAATAGTACCTACCTTAGAAATCTTAAAGGTTTCACGTATTTCTGCAGTCCCTGTAATCTCCTCTTTCATCTCTGGAGACAACATTCCTTCCATTGCATCTTTGAGGTCATTAATTGCTGCGTATATGATACTGTAAGTACGGATATCAATTTCTTCTTTATCAGCAATTTGTCTAGCATTACCCATTGGCCTTACATTAAATCCAATAATAATAGCGTCTGATGCAGAGGCTAATAACACATCACTCTCTGTGATAGGCCCAACAGCTTTATGTATAATATTTACCTGTATCTCTTCGGTTGATAATTTCTGTAAACTATCTGTCAATGCCTCGACAGATCCATCAACATCACCTTTCAAGATAATGTTCAATTCTTTAAAGTCTCCAAGTGCGATACGACGTCCAATCTCATCTAGAGTAATATGACGCTGTGTACGAACAGATTGCTCACGTTGTAATTGAGTACGACGACCTGCAATATCTTTTGCTTCTCGCTCGTCTTCAAATACATTAAATTTATCTCCTGCTTGAGGCGCTCCTGTTAAACCTAAAATAGAAACTGGCGTTGAAGGCCCTGCCTGGCTTACTTTCTTGCCTCTCTCATCATGCATGGCTTTAACTTTACCACTGTGCTGACCTGCCAATACGTAATCTCCAATTTTTAGGGTACCTCCTTGTACTAAGATTGTTGAAACATACCCTCGACCTTTGTCTAAGAATGCTTCTACAATGGTACCATTTGCGATTTTATCTGGATTGGCTTTTAGCTCCAAAAGTTCTGCCTCTAATAATACTTTTTCAAGTAATTCTGGCACACCTTCTCCTGTTTTTGCTGAGATATCATGGGATTGTATTTTACCACCCCAATCTTCAACAAGAAGATTCATTTGCGCTAATTGTTCTTTAATTTTTTCTGGATTCGCATCTGGCTTATCTATTTTATTAATTGCAAAAACAATTGGCACTCCTGCCGCTTGGGCATGACTAATTGCTTCTTTTGTTTGTGGCATAATGGCATCATCTGCCGCCACTACAATAATAGCTAAATCTGTTACTTGAGCACCCCTTGCACGCATGGCTGTAAAGGCCTCGTGACCTGGTGTATCAAGAAACGCCATTTTTTGACCATCCTGCAGTTCTACACCATAAGCACCAATATGCTGGGTGATACCCCCAGACTCTCCTGCAATTACATTCTCTTCACGAATGTAATCAAGCAACGATGTTTTACCATGATCAACATGACCCATTACCGTTACAATAGGAGCTCTTACTTGCAAATCTTCTGGAGCATCTTCAACTTCCTGAATAGACTCTTCAATATCTGCGGTGATAAACTCTACTTCATATCCAAATTCTTCTGCAACAATAGAAATTGTTTCTGCATCCAAACGTTGGTTCATTGTTACCATCATACCCAAAGACATACATGCAGATATAATTCCTGTAACAGGTGTATCCATCATGGTAGCTACTTCACTAGCGGTAACAAACTCAGTCACTTTCAAGACCTTGTTATCTATTGCTTGCTGCGCTAATTCATCTTCTGTTTTTTGACGATGAATATCACGTTTCTCTCTTCGGTATTTAACTCCTTTTCCTTTAGAAGATTTTCCTTTAAGTTTCTCTAAGGTTTCCCTTACTTGCTTTTGGATATCTTCCTCGGTAGGCTCTGCTTTTGGAACATTGGCTCGTTGAACCACTCTTCTTACTGGGCCTCTTTTCTCTCGTGCATTTGCCGGTGAACCCCCTTTTGGAGCTTCTTTAGTGATACGACGTCTACGCCCTTTTTTATCGCCTGGTGCTCCTGGAGCAGGTTTTTTCTTTTCTGGTTTTTTAAATTGAGTTAAATCAATTTTTTGTCCTGTAAAGTTAGGCCCATTTAATTTTTTATACTGAGTTGTCACCGATTCATCTAGAACAGGAGCTTCTGGCTCAGTGTCTTTAGTAACTGGAGCCTCTTTTTTTGTTTTTACAGCCTTTGCAGCTTCTTTATCTAGTGGAGTTGCAATCTTTTTGGCTGTTTCTTTTTTGGTGGTAGTCTCTGGCTGAACATCTGGGGTGTCTTTTTTGTCCTCAGAAACCTCTACCTCAGGAGCTTGTTTTTCTTTTGGCTTTACATTACCCTTGGCATCAAGGTCAACTTTTCCAACTTTCTTTGGGCCTTTTAGCGTTGCTTTTGCTCT
>CAJXUG010000040.1:0-12861 GCA_913060785.1 uncultured Flavobacteriaceae bacterium
GAGATTTCTGCCTGTCTCGTGGGCTCGGAGATGTGTATAAGAGACAGTATATATATAAATGCCTTTCTTAGAAAGGCATTTTTTTGTCAAATATTTCTAAAACATATTTTTATACACTTATTACAAGTCATTGTTTTTTATGATTTCTTTTAATCTTGCTTTTAAATCCTCACCAGTATCATACACCATTTGCTCGTTTGATGGGAAATCAATAAAATTATATTGCAAAAATCTCTTGTCTTGAGTAGTAAGAGCTCTTTTGTCTCCACTGTATCTAGCAAATACATTTTCAAATACAAATACACTAGCAATAGGCAAACGGTTTACTTCTGTATTTTTTTTCATGTTTGTGTAAACTACCTCTGCTTGAACAGCAGCAGATTTTGATTGTGTGGTCATTATAACACTTGCAGATATAGTAAGGTACTTGTCTTTTTTAATGTCATTACCCAAACTATCTTTAGCTACATTTCCATTGCTATCATACACATACTCCCACCCGTCTTTAATCCGCTTGGAGCGTCTTTGCTGTATTTCATTTAATTTTTCTGGAGTTATAGTAATCTCTTTAAAATCTAGCGTTACACCATACATGTAATCAATAGCGCTGTCTTGTTGGGTATGATACTGTGTCCAGAACTTATCTAGACCATAGGTGTTTATACTTAACAACTCTTGCTCTAGCGAGGCAGGGATTATTTGATTTGTGCTGTTTTTTAAATCAATCAAAACAAAATCTGTCCCATAAAAACGAGCATTCTCTTTTTTAAGAGTCACATCTTTATAGTTAGGCTGCACATCCTCAAGCTCACAATAAATATTATAGGCAGTTCTATAGTCTTTACGTGTTTGATATTGCATATATAAACCAGCCTCATCATACAAGTAAGCTATGTAGCCCTTCTTTGCATCAAGGATTTTACTGCTGTAGTCTTTCAGTTTAAATTCAGCATCTCTCTTTAGGGTGTTATTGTAAATAGGTAGTAATGGCCGTATTTTATCCTGTATATACGCTAAGTTTTGATAGGTGTAGTAAATCTCCTTAGCCCCAGATGCACTGCCTTGTTTTTCTAGAAATGAGATACGCCTAGTGGCTTTGTCTACATTTTTTTGAAATGCCTTTTCAAGAACTGTAATATGTCCATCTTTCTTTTTAGAGGAGGTGTTTTTCTGAAGTTTTTTTACAGCAAGCTCTATGGCTTTCTCATAATTTCCTTGAGCGAGTAGTTTTTGATTTTTTTTAACACTGTTACAACCTGCTAGCAACAACGCCAAACTAAATATGTAAAGTAGCTTTTTCATCGGGTATGGGTGTTGGTTATAAAATAACAATGTCAATAGATGTGCCAAACTATAATTGTAATGCGTTGGCCACACTATTTTAGTTAGCTTTTTTTAAGCTTATTTTCTATCAACACTGTGTTTGCCGGCGCCCAAAAGTGCGATAGCAACAAACGCAAATAAAAACAACAACGCTTTTTCTTTCATGCCTATAGGGTCCGCGCCATGAACAATAAATGCAGCAACTCCCATAGTGATAATAACAGGAATACTCGCTAAACGTGTTTTATATCCAATAATAATTAACATTGGGCAAATAGCCTCCGCTATTACAACTAAAATTGTTGTAGCTAAAACTCCAATACCAATTGGATCTCCATTCATCAAAGTTCCTTGTATGAGATTTAAAAGTTTAGGTATGCCGTGAAACAGCATCATTGCACTAAAAGTAAAGCGTAATAGAAATAAGCCAATGTGATAGGTAGATGTCATAATAATGGTGTTGCTATTTTTGTTTAAAAATAGAAAAGTTTTTGGTATTTATGTTTTTTACAGCCACAAATTTGAATTGTAATACTGGGTATGATTTTATTTTTAAGCTGTATTTTTACAAAAAAGTATATTACAAATGAATAAAGCAAGTGCATGGATTTCTGCAGCAAGGCTTAGAACCTTACCACTTTCTATAGCCGGGATATTGGCAGGAAGCGCCGTGGCGGTAAAGACAGCAGTTTTTTCTTTGCCAATTCTTATTCTTGCCTTAGGAACTACTCTTGGTTTCCAGGTGTTGTCAAATTTTGCTAATGATTATGGAGATGGTATTAAAGGTACAGATAACCAAGATAGAGTTGGGCCAAAACGCGCGCTACAAAGCGGACTATTAACCGCAAAAGAATTAAAGCAAGGAATGATAGTAACGGCAGTTATTACCTTGTTTTTAGCCTCTTTATTAATCTTCACAGCCTTTGGAAGTGACCATATGGTGCTTTCTTTTATCTTTTTTAATTTAGGAATTGCCGCCATTATTGCCGCTGTTAAATACACTGTTGGCGCTAATGCCTATGGATACAAAGCAATGGGAGATTTGTTTGTTTTTTTATTCTTCGGAATTGTAGGGGTTGTTGGTTGCTATTTTTTGTTTTCAAAATCTTTAGGAAATCATGTTTTTTTTCTAGCTATAGCAATCGGGTGTATGAGTACTGCGGTATTGAATTTAAATAACATGAGAGACAGAATCCAAGATGCTAAGGTTCAAAAAAACACATTGGCAGTGGTTTTAGGTGCTAAAAATGTAAAGAAGTATCACAGTGTTTTAATAATCTCAGCGCTTGTTTCTGCCCTGGTTTATTTATTTGCTAGCCAAGCAAAACCACTTTATTATCTTGCGCTTATTGCTTTTATTCCTTTACTTATAAACATGTTTAAAGTATTTAAAAATGAAGATCCAGCTCTGCTGGATCCTGAGCTTAAAAAAATAGCGCTAAGCACTTTTGTGTTTGCACTATTGCTTTTTGTAACAAGCTTTTTTTAAAACACAGTTGTGTACCCTTATTTTACTTGAAAACTAATCAATATATTGTATTTTTAAATTCTTGTTTTTAAAGATCATGCACATAGTTTTATATTAATACATACCCATCTTGAAAGCACATTATAAAAAACATATTCTAGAATTTAAAACTCCAAGCGGCACCTCTCGCGGTATTTTAAAAACCAAACAGGCATGGTTTATTGTTCTTGAAAATAATGATGAATTTGGAGTTGGTGAGTGTGGTATGTTACGGGGGCTTAGTATTGATGACCGTCCAGATTTTGAACAAACATTACAATGGGTCTGTGCAAACATACACCTTGGAGAGCAACAGTTGTATGACGCATTAACGGAGTTTCCGTCCATCCAAATGGGCCTTGAAATTGCTTTTAAGTCTTTGGCGGCTTATGATCCATTTCAAATTTATCCTTCTGCCTTTACAAAGGGAGAAGCCTCAATTGCAATCAATGGTTTGATATGGATGGGTGATAAGGCCTTTATGAGTAAGCAAATTACTAGTAAACTCAAAGAAGGTTTTGGGTGTATAAAAATGAAAATTGGCGCTATTAATTTTGACACAGAGTTGGCGCTTTTAAAGAATATAAGGCAAGAGTTTTCTGCCTCTGAAATAGAAATAAGAGTAGATGCCAATGGGGCTTTTGACCCTAAAAATGCCTTAGAGAAGTTAAAACAATTGTCTGATCTAGACCTGCATTCAATAGAGCAGCCTATAGCCGTAAAACAATGGGACCAAATGGCTTATCTGTGTGAAAAAAGCCCGTTAGATATAGCTTTAGACGAGGAGTTAATTGGTGTGTTTTCTAACCAAGATAAACAGGCGCTGCTACAACATATTAAGCCCCAATACATAATCTTAAAACCAAGTTTTATAGGCGGTTTTAAAGGGAGCGATTCTTGGATTGAGTTATCTAAGGCAAATAATGTACAGTGGTGGATCACATCTGCCCTAGAGAGTAATGTAGGATTAAACGCAATTTCGCAGTATACGTTTACAAAAAATAGTACATTGCCTCAAGGTTTAGGTACGGGAAGTTTATACACAAATAATATTGCATCTGCTTTACAGATAAAAAAAGGGACACTGTGTTACAACCCTACTAAAAAATGGAATTTTAATTTATGAATTATATACAACAAGCAAATAAAGGAAAAAACGAACCTTGGATGTTCTTGCTTACCTTTTTGTTAACTGCAGGGCTATTTATTTATAGCCTGGTCATTTTTTTATTCTTTAGTGATGGCATAGATCTTGTAGAGCAACAACAAATGCTTTTTGAGTTAGTGCCTAGTAAAAATTTCTGGTTGGCATTTAACTTACTACCCTTTGCCTTTTTATTAGGATTGTTATTTCTACTGGTAAAAAAACTCCACCAAAGAAGCATACTTTCTCTCACTACATCAAGAAAAAAAGTAGATTGGTCTCGTGTGTTTTTCTCTTTTTCGCTTATTGTAATTATAACCTTGGTGTCTTTTGGTATTTCCTATTATAACGATCCCTCAGAAGTGCTGCTGCAGCTTGATCCCTTAAAATTTGGGATATTAGTAGTTATTAGCCTTTTGTTTTTTCCATTTCAAATTGGTCTTGAAGAATATTTATTTAGAGGATACATGATGCAACACCTAGGCGTTTTACTTAAAAATAGATGGATGCCATTATGTATTACTTCCATTTTATTTGGTGTTTTTCATAGCGCCAATCCAGAAGTAGGAGAGATGGGTTACATGATCATGATATTTTATATTGGTACTGGATTATTGTTAGGTATCATGACCTTGATGGATGATGGTCTAGAGCTTGCTTTAGGTTTTCATTTAGGAAACAACCTACTGGCAGCCACCTTAGTGACCTCAGATTGGTCTGCTTTGCAAACCGATGCTGCTTTTAAATATACAGCAACCCAAGCGGGCACAAGCACTATAATTGATGTTATTTTACCTGTATTGGTTTTATATCCTATAATTTTATTAATATTATCAAAAAAATACAACTGGAATAACTGGAGTCAAAAACTCTTTGGAAAAGTAGCTGTATCCAGTAATAAGAATAGTTAAATTTTTAATGTAACCAATCTAGAGAGACACCTGTTATAAATACATCACTTTTGGAACCATCAATAAAGCTACATCCTTCATTTAAATTTAACGGCCTTGAGTTTGAAACCTCCGAAGAAATTGTCCTGTTTGCTAAACAGCTAAAAGAGAATGGAGCCTCACATGAAATTGCAATTGCAAAATTTATTGTAAAGTGGTTTAACGAAAAACCGTATATAAAAGTAAAAACATCAGGCTCTACAGGAACTCCTAAGAAAATCAAATTACTGAAAACAAATATGGTTCATAGCGCTTTTGCTACTGGAGTATATTTTAATTTAGGAACAAATAACACAGCGCTACTTTGCTTGTCTGCAAAATATATTGCTGGTAAAATGATGTTGGTACGCGCCTTGACCATGGGCTGGGATTTGCATGTAGTGGCTCCAGATAAGGATGCTATCACACAATATGATAATACCTATGATTTTGCTGCTATGGTTCCATATCAGGTATATCATACCTTAAATGCCCTAGACAAAATTAAAAAACTCATTATTGGAGGAGGTGTTATAGACGCAGATTTAGAAGCCAAATTACAAACAAAATCTACACAGGTCTATGCTACTTATGGCATGACAGAAACCATTACCCATGTAGCCGTTAGGCGCGTAAATGGTGAAGACAAAACCAATGTGTATTCTGCCTTGCCTAATGTTAGTTTTGATATAGATTCTAGAGGTTGTTTGGTGATTGATGCCCCAATTCAAGGCAGCTCAAAGGTTGTTACAAATGATGTTGTTACCCTGCATGATGCAAAAAGTTTTGAATGGTTAGGAAGGTATGACAATGTAATTAATAGTGGTGGTATAAAACTATATCCAGAAAAAATTGAACTGCTACTGCGTGATTTTATAAAAGTTCCTTTTATTATTTCTTCTTTACAAGATGAGGCTTTGGGTGAACAGCTTATTTTAGTTCTGCAACTCGATGATCCAAAACAGGTAGCAACCTATAGTGAGGTAATTTCTGAGTTAGAACCTTACCATAGACCTAAAAAAATATTTACTCTTTCTAAATTTCCTTTAACAGAGACGGGTAAAATAAAGCGTAGTGCTATTAAAGACTTAATTAAAGGCTACAATTAAAGCACAAGACGGGGCTAGGGTGATATTATTTTTTAGTTGCTTTTTTTATTTTTTAAGTATCTTTAAAAAACAAATATTAGGCTCATGAAACATTTCTTTTCTCTTATTCTTTTATCACTTATTTTTTCTGTAGCAACAATCTCTGTGGCTCATTCACAAATACTACCTGAGCGAGAGCGGGCAACCTTGCGTGATGAAATTTTAAAAGATAGGTTTGACAACCTGTTACCTCAACTTATGGATGATACAGGCATCGATATGTGGCTAGTGATTGCCAGAGAATATAATGAAGATCCAGTAATGCGTACAATGCTTCCAGCAACCTGGCTGAATGCTCGCAGAAGAACCATTTTAGTTTTTTATAGAAATAAAAAGCAAAATACCCTCGAGCGTCTTGCCGTTGCTAGGTATGATGTTGGAGCTAACATCACCTCCTCTTGGGATAAAGAAATACAACCCAATCAATGGGAGCGTTTGGTAGAAATTATAAAAGAGCGTCCTGTTGAGAAAATAGGAATTAATATTTCAAAGCATTTTGGTATTGCAGACGGCTTGGTAAAAACAGATTACCAAGAGCTTATGGAAGCTTTGCCTAGTGATTTGGAAGAGAAAATAGTTTCTGCAGAGAAACTTGCTATTGCTTGGATAGAGACAAGAACAGAAAAAGAAATGCTTCTTTACAATCAATTAGTAGACATTACAAGCGCTATTATTGACCAGGCATTTAGCGCCGCTGTGATTACTCCAGGTAAAACAACAACAGATGATATTGTTTGGTGGATGCGGCAAAAAGTAACTTCTTTGGGCCTAGAAACATGGTTTCACCCAACCATTGACATACAAAGAAATAACGAGGCTCTGCAAAGCCACATATACTCATTCACCAAAGGCGAAAAGCAAAAAACAGTCCTCCCTGGTGATTTGTTGCATTGTGATTTTGGAATCACCTATATCTCATTAAATACAGATTGTCAAAGACATGCTTATGTTTTAAGAACGGGAGAAACCCAGGTGCCAGAATTTTTAGCCACAGCCTTTGCAAAAGGCAATCAGGTGCAAGATATTTTTACAGGAAACTTTAAGACCGGCAGCACTGGAAATCAGATCCTGGCAAAGTCTTTAAAACAGGCTAGAAACAAAGGCCTTAGGCCTTCTATTTACACCCATCCTTTAGGCACCTATGGACATAGTTCAGGTACTACTTTAGGTATGTGGGATAGCCAACAAGGTGTACCTGTAAATGGTGATTACCCGCTGCATGAAAATACCGTTTACGCCATTGAGCTTAACACGACTGTCACTATCAAACAATGGAAAAAAGACATCAGAATAATGCTTGAAGAAGCAGGTTATTGGGGTGCTAATGGGTTTAGGTATGTTAATGGCAGGCAAGAGGCTATTAAAGCTATTACTTGGTAGAGAAATTAGACCTGAATAACACCCAAATTAAATTGTTTTTCAATAGGTGCGTGGTTTGCAGCTTCAATACCCAGAGATATCCAAGTTCTTGTATCTAGAGGGTCTATAACACCATCGGTCCAGATGCGAGAAGCAGCATAATAAGGAGATATTTGATTGTCATACCTGGCTTTTATATTGTCATAGAGTTCTTTCTCTTGCTTTTCAGATATTTTCTTACCTTGTTTTTTTAGTGAAGCTGTTTCTATTTGTAGCAATACTTTGGCAGCACTGTTTCCGCTCATTACTGCAAGATTAGCACTTGGCCATGCGGCAATCAGTCTTGGGTCATAGGCTTTACCACACATCGCATAATTTCCAGCCCCATAGCTGTTTCCGATAATAATCGTGAATTTTGGCACCACACTATTGCTTACTGCATTTACCATTTTAGCACCATCTTTTATAATACCTCCGTGTTCACTTTTACTTCCAACCATAAACCCGGTGACATCTTGAAGAAAAACTAGTGGAATTTTTTTCTGGTTACAATTGGCAATAAAACGCGTGGCTTTGTCTGCACTATCACTGTATATAACACCTCCAAATTGCATTTCTCCACTTTTTGTTTTAACTAGTGTTCGTTGATTGGCTATGATTCCTACTGCCCAACCATCTATTCGTGCATAGCCTGTTAAAATAGTTTGACCATACCCTTTTTTGTATTCTTCAAACTCACTGTTGTCTACCAATCTATCTATAATAGCCTGCATATCGTACTGCTCTGCTCTAGATCTTGGAAGTATACCGTATATATCTTGGGGATCTTTTGCTGGCTTAGCGGCTTTTTCTCTGTTGTAACCTGCGGTATCAAAATCGCCAATTTTAGAAACAATATTTTTTATTTTATCTAAGGCATCTTCATCATCTTTTGCCTTGTAGTCTGTAACGCCGCTAATTTCACAATGTGTAGTGGCGCCACCTAATGTTTGGTTGTCTATGCTTTCACCAATTGCCGCTTTTACAAGATAGCTTCCTGCCAAGAAAATACTACCTGTTTTATCTACAATTATAGCCTCATCACTCATAATTGGCAGGTAAGCTCCACCAGCAACACAACTACCCATAACGGCAGAGATTTGTGTAATACCCATGCTGCTCATTACTGCATTGTTTCTAAAAATACGTCCAAAGTGTTCTTTGTCTGGAAATATTTCGTCTTGCATTGGCAGATATACTCCTGCGCTATCTACTAGATAAATAATAGGCAGTTTATTTTCTATTGAAATTTCCTGTGCGCGTAAATTTTTCTTCGCTGTTATTGGAAACCAAGCACCTGCTTTTACAGTAGCGTCATTGGCTACAACAATACATTGTTTGCCCATGATATATCCAATTTTTACAACAACACCACCACTGGGGCAACCACCGTGTTCTTGGTACATTCCATCTCCAGCAAAAGCGCCTATTTCTATAGCTTTCTTTTTATCATCTAATAGATAATCAATGCGTTCTCGGGCAGTCATTTTTCCTTTAGCATGATGTTTTTCAATGCGCTTTTCTCCGCCACCAAGTTTTACTTTAGCAAAACGTTTGCGTAAATCTGAGAGAAGTAACTTATTATGATCTTCGTTTTTATTGAAGGAAAGGTCCATAGTGTTGTTTTATACCTGTAAAAATACGAAACTATACTATTATCAATATGGCAAAACTATTTTAAATTCACGATATTTGCCATATTAGTCCTTACCAAAGGTTGGTTTTTTTCTAATTAAAATCTTAGGCCGAGTTTTTGTTTTTTAAACTTCAAAAATAAGTCCTAATTATTTTTGAGAATTTCCTTCTAGGGTAAGGGCTGTAAACAAACCTAATAGTATTCGCTATTTTTCAGTATAAAATAGCTAAAAACAACCACCCATGATGAATAAAAACACTGTTTTGGGATACGCTACACTGATAATGATTATTGTTGGCTTATCACTTATTGCTCTTGGCGCATTCAGGTATGATGATGTTGCTGGCTGGGGATTTGCATCCGTAGGAATTGGCTTTTTTGCCATTGCCTGGGTATTCAATGCATTAAAAGGAAGAATGTAACTCACTATATTTTTTAAAAGTATTAACTATTAATTATCAATAATGTCTGACGATAAAAAAGTAATTTTCTCAATGTCTGGATTGACCAAATCTTTCCAGAATGCACAAACACCTGTGCTTAAAAACATATACCTAAGCTTTTTCTATGGAGCTAAAATTGGTATTCTAGGATTAAACGGTAGTGGTAAATCTACCTTGCTTAAAATTATTGCAGGAGTAGATAAAAACTACCAAGGTGATGTTGTTTTTTCTCCAGGATATACTGTTGGTTATTTAGAACAAGAGCCGCAATTAGACCCAGAGAAAACAGTACTAGAAATTGTGAAGGAGGGCGCCGCACAGACTGTAGCTATTTTAGATGAGTATAATAAAATTAACGATCAATTTGGTTTAGAGGAGGTCTACAGTGATGCAGATAAAATGGATAAACTCATGGCGCGTCAAGCCATATTACAGGATCAAATTGATGCTAGTAATGCTTGGGAGTTAGAGACCAAATTAGAAATTGCTATGGATGCCCTAAGAACCCCTCAAGGGGATACAAAAATAGGTATTCTGTCTGGAGGTGAACGCAGACGTGTAGCCCTTTGTAGATTGCTGCTGCAAGAGCCTGATGTACTGCTTTTAGATGAGCCTACCAACCACTTAGATGCAGAAAGTGTACATTGGCTAGAGCATCATTTAGCGCAATATAAAGGAACAGTAATTGCCGTAACCCATGATAGGTATTTCCTTGATAATGTTGCTGGTTGGATACTTGAACTAGATAGAGGTGAAGGAATTCCTTGGAAAGGAAACTACTCTTCTTGGCTTGATCAAAAATCCAAGCGCATGGCTCAAGAAAGTAAAACAGCCAGTAAGCGTCAAAAAACATTAGAGAGAGAACTAGAGTGGGTACGTCAAGGTGCTAAAGGAAGGCAAACAAAACAAAAAGCGCGTCTAAATAATTATGACAAGCTAATGAGCCAAGATCAAAAACAACTAGACGAAAAGCTTGAAATATACATACCAAATGGACCTCGACTAGGAACCAATGTTATTGAGGCTAACGGTGTTAGTAAGGCTTATGGAGATAAATTACTGTATGAAGATTTAAATTTTAATTTACCTCAAGCAGGAATCGTTGGAGTTATTGGGCCAAATGGTGCTGGTAAAACAACTATTTTTAGAATGATAATGGGCGAGCAGACCCCAGATAAAGGGTCTTTTACTATTGGTGAAACGGCAAAGGTCTCTTATGTAGATCAAGCCCACTCTAACATAGATCAAGAGAAATCTATATGGCAAAACTTTAGTGATGAACAAGAACTTGTACTAATGGGTGGCAAAGAGGTTAATTCTAGAGCCTATTTGAGTAGATTTAATTTTACAGGAAGTGAGCAAAATAAAAAAGTGTCACTTCTCTCTGGAGGTGAGAGAAACAGGTTACACCTGGCCATGACCTTAAAGGAAGAAGGTAATGTGCTCTTACTTGATGAACCAACCAATGATTTGGATGTAAATACCCTAAGGGCCCTGGAAGAGGGTCTTGAGAATTTTGCTGGTTGCGCTGTAGTTATTAGTCATGACCGTTGGTTTCTAGATAGAATTTGTACTCACATACTAGCCTTTGAAGGAGATAGTCAAGTCTATTTCTTTGAGGGAGGTTTTAGTGAATATGAAGAGAGTAAGAAAAAACGTTTGGGTGGTGATTTAATGCCTAAACGTATTAAATACAAAAAGCTAGTTAGGTAGTTTATACATCTATAATTTATAAAAAACCGAGGTATTTATTATTGCCTTGGTTTTTTTTATACCCTGTCTTAATTTCTTTATATTTATAATTCACTACAGGCTTAGTTATGCTGTGTGTTTTTATTTTAAACGAAAATTTATTTTTATGAAATTTTTTATCGATACTGCCAATCTAGAACAAATTAAAGAAGCACAAAGCCTTGGTGTTTTGGATGGAGTCACCACTAATCCATCTTTAATGGCTAAAGAAGGTATTACAGGCCATCAAAATATTTTACAGCACTATATAGCTATTTGTTCTTTAGTTGATGGAGATGTCTCTGCTGAGGTAATTGCTACAGAGTACCATGCAATGATTAAAGAAGGGGAGGCTCTAGCAAAACTTCATGAGCAAATTGTGGTTAAAATACCAATGATTAAAGATGGGATTAAGGCTATTAAATACTTTAGTGATCGCGGTATAAGAACCAACTGTACTTTGGTATTCTCATCTGGACAAGCATTACTTGCCGCCAAGGCAGGTGCAACTTATGTCTCTCCTTTTATTGGAAGACTTGATGATATATCTACAGATGGGCTTAATCTGATATCAGAAATTAGACTTATTTATGACAACTATGGGTTTGAAACCCAGATTCTTGCTGCCTCTGTAAGGCATACCATGCATGTTTTGGATTGTGCAAAAATTGGTGCAGATGTAATGACGGGTCCTTTGTCTTGTATTGAGGGACTGCTAAAACATCCCTTAACAGATATTGGGCTAGCAAAATTCTTAGAAGATTATAATAAAGGAAATTAATACTACTATTTTTTGTTAAGATACCCCAGTAATAAAGATTCAAAATTCTGATTAAACAGATTTGAGTTTCCTTCTAGAATAATACCTCCTTTGTCTACAATCATGGCTTTGTTTGCAGAATTAATAAATAGGGCATTTTTTGCAGCAGTACTATTTTTTAATTGATATTCATTTGCTTGGTTATACCCAGAACTTATAACTGTCTGATTCCAGGCTTCAAAGTCTGTCCCGGTGTTAATACCCACAAAAGCATACTCTGGATATTTGGTTTTTAAATCTGCAATACGCACATGAATTTCTTTGTAATGCTTTACAGATTTACTATTCCAGAAAAAGAAAACTGTTTTGGAGGCATTGATTTTTTGAAGTGATGTTATTTCATTGTTTGTCGTTATTAAAGCCAGATTTGGTATAAGCTCACCTGCATTTATTTTGGCAGTATTATGGGCGTATCTTTCTACCTCTTTTTGGTGGGCCTCATTGTGGTCTAATTTTTTAAATAAAGCTACTAAATCATGCTCTTTTTGACTGTCATCTGCATGCACTAAATACCTTTTAACAGTATTATGCAATAAATTGTCATGTAACTGTTTGTTGGTAATTAAGCTGTCAATGAGTCTTAATTTTTGTGTTTGATGCTCATAAGATGCCTTGTTAAAAAATGTTTTTTGCTTTTTATGACTATCATTAGCAAGATTATCCAGGTATCTATTAATAAATTGATAATAGGTATAATAATTTTTTAAGGTGTTATCGTTAAGCTGAACGCTGTCTCTGTAGGTAAAGAAGTGTTCTGGATCTGTCTCTTATACACATCTCCG
>CAJXUG010000041.1:0-12644 GCA_913060785.1 uncultured Flavobacteriaceae bacterium
GGAGATGTGTATAAGAGACAGCCGGTAAGATGATGACAGCATTACTAGAAAAAGCCGCCTCAAAAGGCGTTTTAATACTAAACAACGCGCCGGTTAAAGACATCTTACAAAACGGTACATTGCCAGTTCTTACAATAGGCTCTCTAACTGTTGAAGCGAAAAACATATGTATTGCCACCAACGGATTTGCCACAGAGTTTCTGCAAGAAGATGTACAACCGGCAAGAGCACAAGTTCTCATCACAAAGCCCATTAAAAATTTAGCGATCAAAGGCACTTTTCATCTTGATTGCGGCTATTACTATTTTAGAAATATTGATGATAGAATTTTATTTGGTGGCGCTAGAAACCTTGCCTTTGACGCAGAAAACACCTTTCAAACAGGACTTACTTCTATAATACAAGATAAACTAGAACAGCTTTTAAAAACTACTATATTGCCTCAAACACCCTTTGAGATAGATACCCGTTGGAGTGGTATTATGGGGGTTGGAGGCCAAAAAAAACCTATAATAAAACAAATTCATCCTAACGTATACTGTGGTGTTCGTTTGGGAGGAATGGGCGTTGCCATAGGAAGTACTATTGGTAAAGAGTTGGCTGTACTTTCATCAAAAAAGCAACCCGGTAGTTTTTTAAATTAATAGAAATGAGCTCAAAAAAAATCAAAGAACACCTATTGCTGTCTTGTGATCAGCAAATAATGAAGAAGTACACCACTATTCAAGATAAAATTAAAGGTATTGTTGCGTCTTTAGACGATGCCACAAAAAGCAGCGCAGGAGATAAGCACGAGACCGCTAGGGCTATGTTGCAACTAGACAGAGAACAGGCCGGTGAGCGATTGGTTGAAATTGAGAAAACCCTTGAAGTTCTCCACAAAATCAATCTTACAAAAACAGCAACCCATGCTCATTTAGGAAGTTTGGTAACTACCAACAAAGGCAACTTTTTTTTAAGCATCTCATTGGGTGTTTTGACCTACCAAAAAACATCTTACTATTGTATTGGCTTACAAACACCAATTGGTAAATTGTTATTTGGCAAGCAAGTTGGAGACGGTTTTTCTTTTAGGGAGACTACCTATCAAATTAAAGCAATTGAGTAATGGAGACATTTGTGCTTTTTCTTAAACAAGGACTATCGCATATTTTAGATATAGCCGGCATTGACCACCTGCTTTTTATACTAGCCATTACTGTATTTTTTAGCATTTCCCAATGGAGAAAACTTGCCCTGCTTATAACAGCCTTTACTTTAGGCCACAGCATTACCTTAGTGCTATCTGTCTATGATATTTTTACTTTGCCACGTGATATTATAGAGCAGTTGATACCCATTACAATTATCGCAACCTGCATAAACAATTTTATTAAAGTGTATAAACCAACTCAAATTAACTACCAACTATTATACATTATGGTGTTAATTTTTGGGTGTATTCATGGTTTGGCATTTTCAAATTTTTTAAAAATGGCCTTTTTTGAAGATGATAATTTACTTGCTTCTCTGGTAGGCTTTAATATCGGTATTGAGCTTGGTCAACTCATGATTGTGGGTGTATTTTTGGCGGCTATACAGACAGCATTTTACTGTTTTAAAAAACTAAAACACCAGCATGTTATCATAGCGTGCTCTTCATTAATATTAATTTTTGCAGTAAAAATATTGTGGGACCTGTTTTAAAGCCAAAGGTGGGTTAGCCACTATTGTTTATACCAACTCTAGGTAGACCTTTGTTTTTTCTTCCAATAATGTTGGGTGGTTTAAAAATAAAATACCTTCTTGAGTTTGCACCTGCACCTCGTAGTAATGACCTTTAAAGTATTGTTTTAAAATCACTCCAGAGACAGCTGTAGGTGTTTTAGATATTTTTAGCTCATGAGGCAACACCGTACGAAGCGCCTCTTTTTTAACCCCCTTAAAAATGGCCGTATTAATAACAGACCCAGAACCAAAAAAACCAGCCTGGTAAGGTGTTTTAAGAGTTGAGATAATCTGCTGTGGGCTTCCCATCATTTCTTTGGCACCATCCCGCAGCATAAGTATAGTGTCTGCAAAACCTAAGGCCTCATCGCTATCATGGGTAGCAGTAATACAGGTAATATTGTTGTCCTTTAAATAGCCGTATAGATTACGGCGCAGTTTGTTTTTTCTAAAGGTGTCAATATTACTAAATGGTTCGTCTAAAAGAATAACCTCAGGAGTGTTTGCAAGTGCTTTTGCAAGCGCAACTCTTTGTTTTTGACCTCCGCTAAGGTTTTTCACCTTCGTGTTTTTATACTCTTGCAGAGCCACAACCTCTAACAGCTCATCTACACGAGCCGCGTCTTGCTCTTTGTTATTACGCTTTAGGTGTGTGGCTATATTTTCTGCAACAGAGATAAACGGCATTACATTAAACTCTTGAGCTACTAATTTCATAGCCAGTTCTCCAGGCACAAGATTGTGTTGGGGGCCTAATAGCTGTTTTTCTTTCCAAAACAACAAGCCATTTTCTAAATGCAATAGCCCGTAAATTAAGTGTAGTAAGGTAGATTTTCCGCAACCACTTTCTCCTAAAACCGCCAAATGTTCTCCCTCTTTTAATGAAAACACAATGTCTTTTAGTATTAGCACCTCAGGTGTGTTTGGGTATGAAAAATCTTTAATAGTTACCTTTAGCATAAAAATAGTGTGGTAAAAAAGCTACATATCTCAAGTGTTCCTGCCCAGTGATATATAGCTTTATAGTGGTTTAAATTGCGCTATTGTTTTACGCCATCATTCATTTGTTTTGGCAAAACCTTATAGCCCATATTATATAAAGTGAAGCCGTATATATCTGCATATTGTTCAATGGTTTTGCTTACTGGAGTTCCTGCGCCATGTCCCGCATCTGTTTCAATCCTAATCAAAACAGGAGCTGCGTCTCCTTGTTTTTCTTGTAGTTCTGCTGCAAATTTAAAACTATGTGCAGGCACCACTCTATCATCATGATCTCCTGTTGTAACCATTGTTGCAGGATACTTTGTGCCAGGAGTTACATTATGTACTGGGGAGTATGCCTTTAGGTATTCAAACATTTCTTTATCCTGTTGCGAAGTACCATAATCATAGGCCCAACCAGCACCAGCTGTAAAGGTGTGATACCGCAACATATCTAGAACTCCTACAGCTGGGAGCGCCACTTTTATTAAATCAGGCCGCTGTGTCATAGTAGCGCCCACTAAAAGACCTCCGTTAGATCCTCCGCGAATTGCTAGGTAATCATTAGAGGTGTATTTTTCGGCAATCAAATATTCTGCGGCGGCTATAAAGTCATCAAAAACATTTTGCTTTTGTAGTTTGGTTCCTGCATCATGCCATTTTTTACCATACTCTCCACCGCCCCTAAGATTGGCGACAGCATAGACACCGCCCTGCTCCATCCAAACGGCATTTGTAATGCTAAAACTTGGAGTCAAGCTAATATTAAAACCACCATAGCCATACAAAATGGTAGGGTTTGTGCCATCCAATACCATTCCTTTTTTGTGGGTAATTATCATAGGCACCTTTGTGCCGTCTTTTGAGGTGTAGAATACTTGTTTGCTTTGGTACTCATCCGAATTAAAATCAATATTTGGTTTTTTGTATAGTTTAGAAGCTCCAGAAGAAATTTCAAAAGAATAAATACTACCAGGAGTGAGGTAATTTGTAAAAGAATAATATAAACTCGTGTCTTGTTTTTTGGCACCAAAACCACCTGCAGAGCCAACGCCAGGCAAGGCAACTTCTCTTACTAGGGCTCCGTCATAGGTATACTGTTTTATAGCGCTCACAGCATCTTCCATATAATTTGCAAAAATATACCCACCACCCGTGCTTGCTCTTAAAACATTTTGAGTTTCTTCAATAAGATCTTTCCAGTTTTCTGGTCCTGGACTAGATGCATCTACAGTAACTACTTTTTTGTTGGGAGCATTTCTGTTTGTAACAAGATAAAGCTTGCTGCCAACATTTTCTATAACAGAGGTATCACTATCTGTGTCTTTTTGTACAGCAATAAAAGGGCTTTTGGGGTCACTGAGGTCTTTGATAAAGAGTTTGTTTCCTGAGGTTGAAACACTAGCTGAAACAATTAAATATTTATTGTCCTCTGTGGTTCGCCCACCTACATACCTGTGCTTTTGTTCTGGGGTTCCTCCAAAAATAAGCTGATCTTCTTTTTGAGAAGTCCCAAGTTTATGGTAATAAAGTTTGTGTTGGTCTGTTTTGGCAGAAAGCTCACTCCCTTTTGGTTTGTCATAACTAGAATAATAAAAGCCTTCATTTTTCAGCCAAGAGATACCGCTAAATTTTACATCCACAATGGTGTCTGCTATAATTTCTTTGCTTTGTGCATTCATCACAAGCACTTTTCTCCAGTCACTTCCTCCCTCGCTAATACTATAGGCTGCCAATGATCCGTTTTCGCTAAAACTGAGCCCTCCTAGTGAAATGGTTCCATCTTCAGTGAATGTGTTTGGGTCCAAAAAAACCTCTGTCTTATCTGGGTCTTGCCCTGTTTTGTATCTGTAAATTACATACTGGTTTTGCAACCCATCATTTTTATAAAAGTAAGAGTAGTCTCCTTCTTTAAAAGGAGCGCCTACTTTCTCGTAATTCCAGAGCGTTGTAAGGCGCTGTTTTAACTCCTCTCTAAAAGGAATATTTTCTAAATACCCAAAAGTGGTTTTGTTTTGTTCTTCTACCCAACTAGCTGTTTCTTCGCTCATATCATCCTCAAGCCATCTATAAGGGTCTTTTACCTGTGTTCCAAAATAATTAGTAACAGTGTCAACTTTTTTGGTGTTAGGATAGGTCACGGTATTGGATTGGTTTTTTGAAATATTGCTATTGTTACATCCTACAAGAACTAGGGCTATAATAATTGGGAGCATTAATTTTTTCATGAGGTTATTTTTTATAAAAATACATAAAAAAAAACAGGCCCTAATATAGGTATAGGTGGCCTGTTTGCGTTTTAATGAGTGGCTTATTATTGTTATTGAAACAAAGAGCTGTAAGATTTCCAGTATTTATATATGAGCACTCCTGTAATTGCCACCATTAAAACAGCAATTAACATCCCTGAGACATCTAAAAAAAGATGGAATAATAAAATATTAACAACAATAGGGGCAAGTAAAATAAGGGCAAACGGAACCCACTTTTTAAACAGTAGCAGCCCCCCGATAAGTAACTCTAAACAAGCAACAACATATAAAACATATCCTGTGCTATTTAAAGATTCCATAAAGTTTGCAGCTGCTGGGGCCATGTCAAAAATAGGGATGAAAGCAAAGAACTTATTCATGCCAAATATTAGTAAAGAAACACCCAGTAACATGCGTAAAATAGTTGTAAAAGTAGAATTCATAATGATGATTGGTTTAGCGTTATTGTTACTTAAAGATAACAAAAAATAAATACCCCTAGCGCAACTACTTGCAAATGGGGTATTTATGCTATTATAAAAAGGTTTAGTTGCAGGGAGTCTCTAGAGAGTTAATCCAGTCTCTTAGCAAGCCAACACCATCATTGTGGATAATACTTCTACCTAGCAGCGGCATGCGTTCTTCTTCCGCCGTTACATTCAGGCGGTAGTAAATAACAGAATTTTCTGGATCTCCAGGTTTAATTAATTTTTGATCTAAGGAGAGATTACTTAACATTTGATCTGGAGTTACACAAACCCCTAAATTTTCCAGCAAGTTGTTTTCGCTAAAGGCAAATCTCATAGGCCTGTAATTACAATGCCCCTCATCTCTATGACAGCTAGCACAATTAATATCTACATAAGAGCGAACTCTGGTTTCAAGGTCTTGTGATGTATCTGTGTAGTCTACAACGGTATTGATGTTTGTAGGGATATTATCTTCAAGATAACCAACATCAATCCACTTTTGTAGTTGATTTTGCAGGCCATCTGCAAAGGCATAAGTACTGTTAAGACTTTGAGGCTTTATCCCAATAGGCTCATTTGTTGTATTGCTTTTATGACAGGTAAAACATTCACTTCCAGAGGGCATTCTGTAGTTTATTTCACGCTGCTCACCCTCTTCTATCCACGAAACATATTTAAAGCCGCCATCCCCTTGTGTATCTAGAAAAGCTTCTGTTTGTTGTTCATTCCAAAAATATTCTGCAAAAGTCCAACCTTCGTCTTTTCTAATCATGAGCCGGGTTTCAATAAGTACTCTGGTATTCTCGGGAAGTACATTGTCATAGAAGAAGTTTTTAATAATCACACTACCAACAGGTAGCTCTATGTTATTGGCGTCTCCATTATAAGTGCCTATTGTACCGCTAGGAAGCCATACAAAGCGCGACTTATGCGCATAGTTTGAAAACAATGAACTAATAGGCTCGTAAGGAAGCACCCCAAATGTTGGGGCTAGCTCACTTAGTGTATCCTCAAAAAAATGATACTCAGAGAGGGTTAGGTAGGGCACTTGTAATAAATCTACGGTAACCTCAGAGACAGGCTCAATAGTAATATATCCCGCGTCATCCTCATTAGAGCAGCTAGTACATAAAAGAGAAATTAGACCAATATAAAGGAGGTGTTTTAACATAGTGTAAATAAAAACACCATCGAGAATGTTCTCAATGGTGTTTTTTGAAAATTAAAAAATTATCTTTTTGTAAACTTGGTTGCCTTTACGTTACTTCTTCTAAATCTTTGTCCTGCAATTCTTAGGATGTATTGACCAGAAGTTAATTGAGACACATCAACGGTGTTGTTAAAGAGTCTACCGTGCATTACTTTTCTTCCAGTGATATCAAAAACAGTATAGATTGGATCTTCAATATCTTGAATGTTTGACACTGTTAGGTTATCTAATGCTGGAATAGGGAATATAGAAAGGTCGCTAGTTAAGAATTCTGCTGTGTTTAAAGCGCTATTACCTTCAACAAGCTTGTGGGCCATGTTGATGTCTAAATCTTCAAAAACATCTACAATTCCTGACGGCCAGTAAATAGTTAAAGATTCAACCTCTGTGTCTTGACCAAGACCAAAATGCGTGTTTAGGGTACTCATGTTTCTAAACCCTTCACCGCTTCTTACTTCTCTTAGTTGAGTTCCTGAGGCAGTAGTTAGCTCAACTCTTGCTCCGATACCTCCTAGGTTACTCTCCACACCAACGGTGTTTATTTTTAACCAGTTATTGTTGTTTGTATTATTTATGATAAGCTGCCCATTAGAAATAGCATCAACAAATCCATCCTCATTGATATCTCCAAAACCACCATTACCAATATTTGTACTAGAGATAGTAAAAGTAAGATCTCCATTACCATATAAAATTACTCCACCAGATACAATATCTGCATACCCATCATTATCAAAATCATAGGTTTGATTTTCAATGCTAGTAACGTTAAATTCTGTAAGACCAGAAGCGTTAATTACATCGGTAAAAGTTCCATTACCGTTATTTCTCATTAGCCTATGGAAACCATTGCTAAAAGTACTAGCTCCTATCCACCCGTCAAGATCTCCATCATTGTCATAATCTGCCCAAGCGCTAGACCAGGTTTGCATGTCATCCTCTAGATTTAAAGAAGCGCCAATTTCTGTAAATGTACCATCTCCATTGTTTACGTGCATTTCGTTGTCTCTTCTTTCAGACTCTCCACCACATTTTGCAATAAACATATCTACGTCTCTATCATTATCAAAGTCTAACCACACAGACCCATAATGCCCTCCAGATGGGTAATCTCCAAGGCCACCTTGAAAGTATTCAAAGTTTCCTTCTCCATCATTAATATAAAAAACACTTGGTTCAACATCATGACACACATAGGCATCTAGATGTCCATCATTGTTGATGTCTACAAAATTAGAACGTTGCGAGAATACATATTCTGAGCCAGATATTTCAGTATACGCTGTACCATCATCGTTTGCTCTCATAAAGGTAACACCACTACCTCCACCATACAGTAAATCTGTATAGCCGTTGCGGTCATAATCTGCAGCAGCCAAACTCCATGAAGGAGAGTTGTCAGCAAATTCTGTGGCAACAGTTGACTCTACAAAAGAGCCATCTTGTTGTTGATATAAAACTTGAATATTAGTATTTGAAACAGAAAGTATATCGTCCAGCCCGTCTCCATTCATGTCTACGATTCCTCTATCGGTGTAATTTGTTCCGGCAGATTGAGGTGTAAAAGTTACTTGAGCCGCACTGTATTGTGCTACAGCAAAAAGACAAGCAAAAAAGAATAATTTTTTCATAATAATAATTGTTTTAATTAATCACAAGATTGGTTAATAGAATTTATCCAGTCTTCCATAAGCGCTAACGCCTCTGTGTGAACTAGACTTTGCCCAAACTGGGGCATTTTATAGGCTTCGTCTCCAGTGACAGACATCCTATAGTATATTATTGAGTTTTCTGGATCACCAGGTGCAATATGTTTCTGACCTATTAATCCAGGAATTGGGGTGTCTGCATCAACACAGACACCTGCATTTTCATCGTTGTTTAACGTATCTGTATATCCAAGACGTATTGCTCTGTAATCTCCCTGTCCTCCGTCAATGTGGCAATTAGCACAATTAATATCCAGGTATGATTTAGCTCTTTGCTCTAAAGAGTTTGAAGCGTCTTCCCAGTCTACCACGGTTGTGATATTTGCAGGGAGGGCGTCTTCAAGGTATCCAAAATCAATTAGTTTTTGTAATTGATTGCTTGGGCCATCATCATAGTTTAGTATGGAGTTTATATTCTGAGGTTTAATACCAAGAGGTACTGCATCAAAATCATTGGTATGGCAGATAACGCATTGTTGTTTTGCTGGAATCCTGTAGTTAACAAACTTTTGTTGTCCATCTTGCAACCAGTTAACTTCTGTGTAACCGCCGTCTTCTGTGGTTTCCAAAAAAGCTTCTGTTTGGGCATCGTTCCAAACATATTCAGCAAAGTCCCAACCATCTTGAGTTTTTACCATTACTCTGGTTTCAATAATTCTTGTTGTGTTTGTTGGTAGTACATTGTTGTAATAAAACATTTTTATAAGCGCGCTCCCTTCAGGAAAATCTAACGATTTGTTGTTTTGGTCAAAACTTGCAGTTTCTCCTAAAGGCACCCAAACAAATCTTTCTTTAACGGCGTAATCTGTAAATAATGAACTTATAGGCTCATAAGGAAGCACTCCATATGCTGGTTGTATTGCATTTAACGCTCCATTAAAAAAGTTGTATTCGGAGAGGGTCTGGTAAGGGAATTCGTCTAAATTTAGGGTTACGGTTGTGTCTTGAAAAACGAGGATAGAAATTGTTTCAGTTTTGCAATTGGTTCCGTCTTGTAGGCAAATGGTATACTGCAAGGTGTCTGTGCCCACAAAATTTAAAGCTGGATCATATTCTAAAATATCATCGCTGGTGTCTTGGGGGGTGTTATTGTTGTTTATTACTACATCACCATTGCTTGGGGATGTTACAGATAGCAGCCCGGTTGCCGGAATATTTGTATCGTTAGCGAAAATGTCAATGCTAATTGTTTGCAGAGTTGATACTTGTACAAAATCTTCTTGTGTTTGTATCTCTAGAGGGATAAAAATATCTGTATCATCATCTGAACCACACGAGGTGATTAGCAGCATTGCAAATAATAGATATAAAACTTTGTGCATTTCTTAAAAATTATTTCACCTAAAAAAGCCTAAAAATAGGGCTTTAAATCCAATATTATAAGCAATGTAATGAGTTATGTCTGTTTATCCATCAGTGAATGAGACAATTATTAGAAATTTAACACTTACAAGACACCTCTTTTTTTAAGATCAAAACAAGCCTACAAGCTATTTATTAGATTTATACAAGGTGTTGCGCTACCAAGTACTCTGCAATTTGAATAGCATTTGTGGCGGCTCCTTTTCTTAAATTATCACTTACAATCCACATATTGAGTGTGTTTTGCTGTGAAAGATCTCTACGCAGCCTACCTACAAAAACCTCATCCTTATTGTGTGCTAAAATAGGCATTGGATAGGTGTTAGTATCAGGATTGTCTTGAAGCGTAATCCCAGGAGTTGTTTGAAGAATATTCCGCACTTGATCTAGGGTAAAATCATTGTCAAAGGCAACATTTACAGCCTCGCTATGGCCTCCAGAGGTAGGCACTCTTACAGCTGTGGCGGTGATGGAAAAACTTTGGTCGTTTAATATTTTTTGAGGCTCTAGTGCCAACTTCATTTCTTCTTTTGTGTATCCATTGTCTTGAAAAACATCACAGTGCGGGATTACATTTCTATGGATTTGATAGGGGTAAGCCATCTGGGCAGCAACATCCTTTTCTTCATTCTCCATTTGTTTTACAGCCTTTGAGCCTGTTCCTGATACAGATTGGTAGGTGGATACCACCAACCGTTTCATCTTGTATTTTTTGTGCAATGGAGCCAAGGCCATAACTAGTTGTATGGTAGAGCAATTTGGGTTGGCTATAATTTTATCTTCTTTGGTGAGCGTTTGAGCATTGATTTCTGGAACAATCAATTTTTTGTTTGGATCCATACGCCAAACAGACGAGTTGTCTATAACGGTAGTGCCAACAAGCGCAAATTTAGGAGCCCACTCGAAAGATGTTGCTCCTCCAGCAGAGAATATAGCAATGGCAGGTTTGGCCTTTATGGCATCTTCAATAGCTATTATTTTAAGGGCTTTATTTTTAAATAAAAGTTGTTTGCCTACAGATTTTTTTGAGGCTACGAGTAGCAGTTCTGTGACAGGAAAGTTTCGCTCTTCAAGAAGTTTTAGCATCACCGTGCCAACCATTCCCGTGGCACCTATAACGGCTATTTTCATAGGATTATTTTTTTTAAAGGTACACTATTGTATAAAAATTCTCAACTCTTTAAATTAAAAAAACCGCAGGTTAAAACACCCTATGATCTTGTGATAACTCGCGTCACACGCTGAGAGATTGCTGTAAGAATTTCATAGGATATAGTATCAACAGCTCCCGATAGTTTTTCTGCAGTTGTTTGATTTCCAAATACAATCACTTCATCCCCCTCTTTACAATCAATATCAGTTATATCTACCATGATCATATCCATGCATACATTTCCGCAGATTGGGGCTTTGTGGTTATTAATATGCGTCCATCCCACACCATTTCCATAGGCTCTTGAAATGCCATCTGCATGCCCAAGAGGAAGGGTAGCGGTTTTCATCCTTTTTTGAGCGGTAAACGCTCTGTTGTATCCAAGAGTATCTCCTTTTTCAAGGGTATGAATTTGTGAGATAATAGTTTTAAGTGTAGCGACAGGCTTAAGTTTCGCAGATTGTTCGATATTATTGGCAAAGCCATAAAGCCCTATACCGCAACGCACCATATCATAATGGGCTTGCGGATAATTTAAAACTCCAGAGGTGTTTAATGTGTGTAAAAAAGGAGTGTGTGGCAGTGCCTTTTTCAGTTCTTCTGAAATTTCAGCAAACGCATCCAACTGTTTTAGGGTAAATTCTCTTTGTTGCAAATCCTCACTAGCTGCAAGGTGTGAAAAAACAGAACAGGTTTTAACAGCCTCTGAATTAGCAAGGGAGTCTATGATATGTTTAAGATCGCTTTGAGCAAACCCCAACCTATTAAGACCGGTATTAAACTTTAGATGAACAGGATAGTTTTTTTGTTTTTTATTTTGGGCAAAGGCAATAAACTCCTCAAGTATTTTTGAACTATACATGCAGGGTTCTAGGCATTTGTCAAGAATTGTGTCAAAATTAATGGCCTGTGGGTGCAGCACTAAAATAGGCGTTTGTATGCCGCCCTCTCTAAGGCGAGCCCCTTCTTGAGCATATGCAACCGCAAAATATGCAACTCCTAACTTTTCCAGCTCCCTTGCAACAGCAATATCTTCAGACCCATACCCAAAGGCCTTTACAACACCCATAATACGGCTACCTTGTTTAAGTTGTGACTGGATATACCGATAGTTATGACCCAAAGCAGTAAGGTCAATCTCTAAAATAGTTTGTGTTGCTTTTGGCATTTTATAGGTGCGCTTATTTGTTTTTGGGAGTAATTTCTTCTGGCTCTTGTACATCAAGAGTACGTAGTTTTTCTTTTAACCTTGCCTTATAAAAAGCAGCGCGGCTTAGCGGCTCATACTCTTCGGTTTCTCCAAGGAGTACTAAATCATCACTTTGAGATTTTCTAAAACTATAATTGGCTAGATTACCAGTACGAGGGCAAACAGCGTGTACTTTGGTTACATACTCTGCTGTGGCCATTAGGGCAGGCATAGGCCCAAAAGGATTGCCTTTAAAATCCATGTCTAAACCAGCTACAATAACACGTACTCCGCGATTGGCCAGATCGTTGCAGACCTTTACAATTTCATCATCAAAAAATTGAGCCTCATCTATTCCCACAACATCACAGTTGTCTGCCAAAATAGGAATATTTGCAGCGGCGGGCACTGCTGTAGACCGTATATGATTCTTATCATGAGATACCACTTGGTTGTCATCATAGCGGGTGTCTACGGCTGGCTTAAAAATTTCTACTTTTTGACGCGCAAACTGCGCACGCTTGAGGCGCCTAATAAGTTCTTCGGTTTTACCAGAAAACATCTGTCTCTTATACACATCTGACGCTGCCGACGAAGAGGATAGTGTAGAT
>CAJXUG010000042.1:0-12566 GCA_913060785.1 uncultured Flavobacteriaceae bacterium
CTACACTATCCTCTTCGTCGGCAGCGTCAGATGTGTATAAGAGACAGGGCTAAAGCAATTAAACCAAGAAGGTGTTTTTGATGCTAGTAGTAACATTGTAGTTGTATTTCCAGATCATGGCTCTAGATACATGAGTAAAATATACAGTGACAATTGGATGCAAGAACAAGGTTTTCTTGATAGCCACGAAGAGCCCCTAGAGGTAGGTTCCAAATTAAAATAGAGCCTCCCTAAAAAGATTTAAAAAACTGTAATACAAATGTGTTACAGTTTTTTTTATTCAAAGATTTTATTTTTTAAAACCACTTCTATCTCTATTGTATTTATTGAGCTGTTGAGGTCTGTATTTGTTTATCATTTGTTTACAAATTTTACAATTCCAACAAAATTTTAACTATGCAAAGAGAATAAAATTGCCTAATTTTGTGGTGTATTTTGAAACCAACATATAGTAATGAAAGATTTATTTGATAAGATTTACAAAGATAAAGGGCCTCTAGGAAAGTGGGCAGAAGTTGCAGAAGGATATTTTGTGTTTCCAAAATTAGAGGGTCCAATTTCAAACCGTATGAAATTTAACGGTAAAGAAGTTATCACCTGGAGTGTAAACGATTACTTAGGCCTAGCAAACCATCCAGAAGTGCGAGAGGTAGATGCAAAGGCCGCTGCTACCTACGGTTCTGCATACCCTATGGGAGCAAGAATGATGAGTGGTCATACAGATTTGCACGAACAACTTGAAAAAGAACTGGCAGCCTTTGTAGATAAACAGGCCGCCTATTTATTGAATTTTGGATACCAAGGAATGGTTTCTACCATTGATGCTTTAGTGTCAAAGGATGATGTGATTGTGTATGATGTAGATGCGCATGCTTGTATTATAGACGGTGTACGCCTTCACATGGGGCAGCGCTTTACCTACAAGCATAATGATTTAGAAAGTATCGAGAAAAACTTAACGCGTGCCACTAAAATGGCAGAAAAAACAGGTGGAGGAATTTTACTAATCTCTGAAGGTGTTTTTGGGATGCGCGGAGAACAAGGAAAATTAAAAGAGATTGTTGCCCTCAAGAAAAAATACAACTTTAGATTATTTGTAGATGACGCACACGGCTTTGGTACACTTGGCAAAACAGGTGCTGGAGCAGGCCAGGAGCAAGGGGTACAAGATGATATAGATGTATATTTTGCCACATTTGCAAAGTCTATGGCTAGTACTGGAGCCTTCATAGCCGCAGACCAAGAAATAATGGATTACTTAAAATACAATCTTAGGTCTCAAATGTTTGCCAAATCTTTACAAATGCAACTAGTTGTAGGCGCTTTAAAACGTCTAGATATGATGCGCGAAAGCACCAAATTCAAAGACAAACTTTGGGTTAACGTACGCGCCTTGCAAGGAGGTTTAAAAGAGAGAGGTTTTGATATAGGAACTACTCAAAGTTGTGTAACTCCAGTATACCTTAAAGGATCTGTACCTGAGGCAATGGCGCTAGTAAAAGATTTACGTGAAAATTATGGAGTGTTCACCTCTATTGTGGTATACCCTGTAATCCCTAAAGGTTTGATTTTACTGCGTATGATACCAACGGCAACCCATACTATGGAAGATATAGAGATAACTCTTGAGGCCTTTTCAGGTATTAGACAGCGTCTAGAAAACGGCACCTACAAAAGGATGTCAGCGGCTGTTGCTGCTGCTTTTGGGGAATAATTTACTATAATTTATACATGAAAAAACCACCTTTAAACGGTGGTTTTTTATGTTATAGCATCTTTTTAAAAGTGCTTCGTTCTTTGTGCTGTACTGGTTTATAGTCTTTCCACATTTGCTGGATGGCAGTATTTTCTATTAACTCTGGGTTGGTTTCTACCTTATCTATACCTTTTGCATTAAAAAGGAGTTGTACCTCTTCAAAAATAATAGCAGTTACTCCCTTGCCTTGGTATTCTGGATCTATACCAATTAGATATAAAGAAGCGCGATTGTTTTTTTTCTGTGCCTGCAATAAGTGATACCAACCAAATGGCAGGAGAGAACCATTTGCTTTTTTTAATGCGCTATTATAGGAGGGCATTACTATCGAAAATGCGATGAGTTTTCCTTTTTTGTCTTGAACACAGGCAATATAATCTGGTTGTATGAAATTGAAATACTTTTCTTTGTAGTAATCAATTTGATATTGCTGTATGGGTACAAATGTTTGAAGGTTGTTGTAAGTTTTGTTAAGCAGCTCAAACATTTGATCTACATAAGGGATAATATCTTTCTTGCTTTTAAAATCTATTACAGAAAGGCCGTACCGTTTTTTAATAATGCTAGAAAACCGCTCCACTCTCTCTATAAGTACCGCAGGGATGGTTAATTTAAATTCTACCCAAGTTGCTTGTTTGTCATAGCCTAATTTTTCAAAATGAGTAGCGTAATAAGGGTATTGGTACCAGGTAATCATGGTGTTTAACTCCTCAAAACCACTGGTTAGAACACCTGCTTTTTCCATGTTGCTAAACCCAACAGGTCCCTCGATATATGCTAAGTTGTTTTTGGCTCCAATTTCATAGGCTTTGGCAAGTAAAGCTTTGGTAACGTTAATATCGTCTATCATATCTAACCACCCAAAACGAACTTTCTTTTTACCAAGTTCATTAATTTCTATATGATTTAAAATAACTGCAATACGTCCAACAATACGTCCTTGTTTGTAGGCAAGAAAGTAACTTGCCTCTGCATTTTTAAATACAGGGTTTTTTGTTTTATCTAAAGTTTCCAGCTCATCTTTGGTCAAGGGCGGTACCCAGTATGGACACTCTTTATAAAGTTTAAAAGGAAACTTTACAAACTGCCTAAGTTGTTTGTTGGTTGTAACTTCTTGTATTGTAATCATATATCAATAGTCATTCATCAAGTTTTACGATCCTTAAAGATCACCATCATCAACTTCAAAGTAATTCTTTTTTTTCTTTTTCTCTTTCTTAGCTTTTTCTCTTTCTATTTTTTTCTTTTCTCTGCCTGCTTTTCCTTTTTCTTCGAGAAATTCATCCTGGTCATGAAAATCAAACCGATAGGAAACTCCAATACGCCCGTAGGTTCTGGAAGGTGTGTCTTTTAGGCTATATAAAAAAGAGGCGTCTACTTGCCAATCAGCGGTGATAAGCGCTGCTGCGCCAAAGCGCACGATGTTATCTGCATAAAAATCACTATCAAAACCTTGTTTTTCTGCAAATAAAGAGAACCAGTCAGAGAGGCAGTAGGTTAAGGTTACTATATATCCATAGGTTGGAGTTTGCGTAGTAAACCTGTCTGCAATAATGTTTGTAACCAGTACAAAGCCACTTCTAAAGTTGTTTTGTGTTTGAATGGAAACCTTTGGGCTTATAGTAAAGAGATCTTCTGGTGTGAACGGGTTACTAGAGCTATCAAAATTAGCGCCTCCGTATACAGATATTGCAGGTATTAACTCCTCCCAACTAAATCTGTTATTAGCTCTCCAGCTCATTAAATTAGGCCCTTTTAAATCTCGCTTTATATAAGGGTCATACACTAGGTATTTCATCCCAAGGGTATTGCTTCTAAAATTACGCTGGGCATACTGTGAGCTCGTGGCTCCGCGCGTATCTGTAATATTGTTAGATTGAAACTCACCAGTTAAAATCACCTCAAGTTCTTCTTTCCAAAATCCCAAACGCGCACTGTAGTCTAAAGCAAATGCATCGGCCTGGGTTTTTAATAAAGAGTGGTTTTCTTGGCCTATACCAAATCCAGTTTCAAACTGTAATACATTTGTACCCACAGAAAAAGCTCCTTGAGAGCCTCCTGGCCTGTTGTTGTTGATTGTTTCTGTATACTGTCCAGATGCTGTAAAATAGCATGATAAGGTAAGGATGGTAAGAAAAAAAGAAACAGATTTCATAGGCTTTGTTTAATACCAAAGATATAAGATTTATCATTTATTTAATACCCTTGTGCTGGGTTTTTGTAGCACTATTTGTATTTTTGAATCTTATTTTAATGATATGATTACATTGTTTAAAACGATATCAATTATCCTCTTAGTGTACTACGGGTTAAAAATTATTTTAAAACTCGCAGCACCCTATATTATGAAATACTTTTCAAAAAAACTGGCAGCCCGCTTTGGCGCAGATTTTTCAAACACTACTGCTCCAAATACCTCTCAAAAAAAAGAGGGCGAGATTACCATCGATAAAGTACCTAACACCAAAAAAGCATCAAAAACTGTTGGGCAGTATGTAGATTATGAAGAAATAGAATAGGGGTGTTTGTTTTTTAACAATTGACGGCTTAATTCTTCATATTTTTCGCTAATTTTCGGTTTTTAATAATCAACTTTCATTTATGCAAATTTCTTTTAAAAAAGCAGTGCCGCATTTGGTGGTCATTGTTTTACTAATGATTGCCTCATTATCCTACTTTAGTCCTGTATTGAGTGGTAAAACGATATATCAAAGCGATATCGTGCAGCACAATGCAATGGCCAAAGAACTTAGAGATTTCAGAAAAACCAATGACTCAGAAACCTACTGGACAGACAGCGCCTTTGGTGGTATGCCTACCTATCAGCTAGGAGCTCGGTATCCTCATAATTACATTAAAACATTAGATGAAACCCTGCGATTTTTACCAAGACCTGCAGATTACCTGTTTTTATACTTTATAGGAATTTACATTTTGTTTTTGGTGTTAAAATTAGATTATAAAATTGCCTTTTTAGGAGCGCTTGCTTTTGGTTTCTCTACCTATTTAATTATTATTCTAGGGGTAGGGCATAATGCCAAAGCGCATGCTATTGCCTACATGCCACTGGTGTTAAGCGGTATCATACTCACTTTTAGAAAAAGGTATGTATGGGGCTTTTTACTCACTACAGTTGCTATGGCTTTAGAGCTTACAGCAAACCATATACAGATGACCTACTACTTGCTACTTCTTGTATTGTGTATTGGTATTTCATATTTAATAGAAGCCATTAAATCAAAAACAGTAGCTCATTATTTTACATCTGTGGGTATTATGATGCTTGGTGTTATGTTGTCTTTGGGCTTAAATGCTACCAATTTGTTGGCCACCAAAGAGTATGCAGATACTTCAACCAGAGGCCCTAGCGATTTAACGATCAATCCAGACAAATCACCAAAACTAGATACAGACGGCCTTGATTATGATTATATCACGACATACAGCTACGGGAAATTAGAGACCTTTAACCTGCTTGTTCCTCGTTTTATGGGCGGAGGCTCTAGTGAGATTTTCCCAGAAAACTCTGCTACCCAGGATGCACTTTTAAAAATGGGAGCATCACCACAACAAGCTAAAGATACCTTATACCAAATACCACTTTATTGGGGTGATCAGCCAATTGTTGCAGCGCCAGCATATGTTGGAGCTGTTGTTATATTTTTAGCGATACTTGGGCTGTTTTTAATTCAGGGTCGTGTAAAATGGTGGCTACTTTCTGGTTTTGTTTTAAGTTTATTATTGTCTTGGGGTAAAAACTTTAGCATCCTCACAGACTTTTTTATTGATTATGTGCCACTGTATAACAAATTTAGGGCAGTATCTTCTATACAGGTACTCATAGAATTGGTCTTGCCAATTATGGCTGTATTAGGCTTGCATCACTTTTTTAAAAGCACGACTTCTTTGCAAAAAAAGAAAACCAGTTTACTATACACGAGCGCTATTATTGGAGGACTACTAGTTGTATTTATTTTATTTAAAAATGCACTATTTAGTTTTGTGAGTCCTTATGATGGAGATATCATAGAGGCCATGGGAGCTCCCTTTATGGACGCCGTTAGAGAGGATAGAGCATCTGTGCTTGTAAACGACTCTTTACGCAGTCTAGTTTTTGTTGTATTGGCTGCAATTACACTTTGGTTATTTATTATAAATAAATACAAACAAACTCTCACAGTTGCAGTATTAACGGCCCTTGTCGTTTTTGACTTGGTAGGGGTAGACAGGCGCTACGTAAATACTGAAGACTTTGTCAATAAGCGTATCATGCAACAGCCTTTTCAAAAAACGGCAGCAACCCTACAATTAGAGAAAGAAACAGGCAGATATAGGGTGTATGATGCTGCTAATAATGCTTTTAATAGTGCAGAGGTAAGTTATACCAATAGTTCTATAGGAGGGTATCACGCAGCCAAACCTAGAAGAATGCAAGATATTGCAGATTTCTATATAAGCCAAGGTGATATTAGTATGTTAAACATGCTAAATGTGCGTTTTATTTTAACAAGAAGTAAAAACGGAGCTGTTATAGGCCAGCGTAACCCCTATACAAATGGCAATGCTTGGTTTGTTGAAAACCTCTTGATGGTAGAGAGTGCAGATGCAGAAATCACCCAATTAGATAGTATTAATACAAAAAAAACAGCCATTGTCCATAAAGAGTTTTTACATTACTTGCCTATTGCAGATATCCAGCGAGACTCCACAGCAACCATAGATTTAATATCCCACAAGCCAAATCATTTGGTGTATGAAACAGCCTCTACATCTGAGCAGCTAGCAGTTTTCAGTGAGGTGTATTATCCAAAAGGATGGAACGCCTATATAGATGGCAAAGCAACTAATCACATACGTGTAAACTATTTACTAAGGGCTTTAAAAATTCCGGCAGGATATTCAAAAATTGAATTTAAATTTGAACCTTCAGTAGTCAAAACCGGAAGTTCTATTGCTTTATTCAGTAGTTTGCTACTCTTGCTATTTATTATAATAACCCTAGTTTACACCTATAGAAAGCGACAACTAACAACTTTATAAACCAATGAAAAAAGCGCTGATTATATGCTATTATTGGCCACCTGCGGGCGGCCCAGGGGTGCAGCGCTGGTTAAAATTTGTTAGCCATTTAAAAAGTTTTGACATAGACCCTGTTGTGTATGTCCCGCAAAATCCAAATTATCCTATCGTAGATCAAGATTTGCTTGCGCAAATACCAAATGAGATAACTGTGCTAAAGCGCCCTATAAAGGAGCCGTATAAATTTGCTGCTATTTTCTCCAAAAAAAAGACACAACAAATTAGCAGTGGTATCATTTCTAAAAAGAAACCTTCTGCTCTAGAAAAACTACTATTGTATGTTCGTGGCAATTATTTTATACCAGATGCAAGAGTAGGGTGGGTAACACCATCAGTAGTTTTTTTAAAACAATATCTAAAAATTAATCCTGTAGATTGTATTATTTCTTCTGGTCCTCCTCATAGTTTGCACTTAATTGGGTTAGAATTACACAATGAGCTTGATCTGCCCTGGATTGCAGATTTTAGAGACCCCTGGACTACGATTCATTATCACAAATCATTGCTACTAACAAAAGCCTCTGAGGCTAAACACAAAACCTTAGAATCTTTGGTATTAAACACGGCAAATCATATTTTGGTGACCAGCCCATCTACAGCAAAAGAATTTTCCTTGCTCACTACAAAACCCATAACGGTTATCACCAATGGTTTTGAACCTATAAAGATTGATACACCTGGCCTTGATACTAGGTTTTCTATAGCACATATTGGTTCTCTTTTAACGCAAAGAAACCCAACTTACCTTTGGGAGGTACTTTCTCAACTAGTAAAAGAAGACTCTGTTTTTGCCCAAGATTTAGAAATTTGTTTAACCGGAGTGGTTGGTGATGAGGTGCTCTCTACCATAGCCTTAGCTGGTTTAACAAACAACACAACCATTAATGGGTACGTATCCCATAAAGAAGCTGTCGTTCTGCAACACAAGGCACAAGTATTGCTTTTACTCGAACAAGATAGTGAAGATACAAAAGCCATTATTCCAGGCAAATTATTCGAATACTTGCAGGCAGCTCGTCCAATTATTGCTATTGGCCCTAAGGGGAGTGATATAGAAGGTATTATTAACACAACTGCAAGTGGTGTTTATGTATCTGCACATCAAAAAGATGTTTTAAAAAAACAAATACTTTTATACTATAGTGCTTACAAGAAAGAGACGCTTTTTATTAACTCTAAAAACATAGAGTTGTTTACTAGAAAAGCACTTACAAAAAAACTAGCAAGAGTTATTAAATCTGTAATTACAGCTTCATAAAAAATACCCTCTGAAATATATAAATAAATCAAAGGGTATCAAACAAACAAACTACTCAAACTTAATTTAATCGACGTCTTTTAGTGGGAGTTCTAACCACTTTTGTGTTACGTGAGGTACTATTTACATTGGTATTTCTTCTTGTTGATGTACCTGCTGAATTAGAACGTACCATAGGCCTTTTTCTAGGGGTAGTATGAGCTATTCTAGATCTACTTGTCTGGCTTACAATTGCTGTTCTATTTCTAGATTGGGTATTAATGCTTCTAGTATTAGAGTTTTTGGGTACCGTTCTATTTCTAGTACGGGTAGCAGTTCTAGAGGTATTGGTGTTATTTTGTCTAACGCTAGCGTTTTTCACTCTATTTGTTCTAGTTCTAGTTGCGCTAGTAGTAATAGGTGTTCTACCATGACCAGTAATCATGGTGTTTTTCCTACCTCTTTTATAACCGGTATTTAAAGCGGTTCTACCATTTCTATAATGAATTCTACTTCCTGGAGAAATAAACTCTCTTCTAGCGTTTGTATAGGTGTTGGTAGCTCTATTGTTATAATACCTTAGATGATTATAATAACTATAACGTATAGGAGTATAATACCTTCTGTAGGGAATGTTCCATACAATACAGTTGTTATACATTGGTCTTAAATAGTACACGTGCCAAGGGCGGTAGCTGTAAAATCTATTGTAAGAATTTATATAGCCTGTATAATAGTCATAATCTCCATATCTGTTGTAATAGATATGCAGGCCTCCAATGCGAGATATAGCTCTGTTTCTGTAGCTAATTTCAACCTCACCAGCTTGAATTATTCTGCCATACACGTCATAATACACCGGTACATCTTCTATTTGTATTATGGCTCCATAATCGTCATACTGAAGGTATGCTTCATAATCTTGCCCTGCATTAAAACTTAGAAATACACTAGGGGTGTTAAAAGAGAGCATGGTGCTTTGTTGGGTAGCTAGGTATACAAAATCAAACTGCCCATCGGCAAAGACAGAGAATTCAACACCGCCTTCAATAAATATATATGCTTTTCCATTATATGGTGTCTGGTTTGTAGACCCTGGCGTATCTATTTTTGCAGCATTTACTGTGGCTATTGTTAATAGCAGTAGAAGTAATGTTTTGAAATCTTTCATAGTCTTTTGTTTTAATGTACTTGCTAATTACTCTATTGAGCGTTGTACAATTTTTATAATACACAGACCATGCCAAAACAAAAACAAACCCATAAGGGCTTGTTTTTTAAGTGTTTAAACTCATGTGGTTTATTGATGTAGTTTATTGATTTTGCTTATATTTTTTCTTTTAGGTATTTGGCAGTGTATGATTTTGTATGAGCACTCACTACCTCAGGAGTTCCTTGAACCATTACTTGGCCTCCTTTGCTACCTCCGTCAAGACCTAGGTCAATAATATAATCTGCACATTTTATTAAATCTATATTGTGTTCTACAACAATAAGTGTATGTCCTTTTTCTAGTAAGGCGTAAAAAGAGGCTAAGAGTTTTTTAATATCATGAAAGTGCAAGCCAGTGGTAGGTTCATCAAAAATAAACAAGGTTTTTTCTTTGGTAATTCCTTTTACTAGAAAAGAAGCTAGTTTGATGCGTTGGGCTTCTCCACCAGATAGAGTAGAGGAGCTTTGTCCGAGTTTAACATATCCAAGACCAACATCTTGAAGAGGTTGAAGTTTTGTAACAATTCTTTTTTGCTCCTGAGCTTTAAAAAATTCAATAGCATCATCTACCGTAAGGGTTAAAATGTCATCAATATTCTTATCACCTACTTTTACCTCGAGTACTTCTTTTTTAAATCGCTTGCCATTACAAACATCACATTGCAGATTTACATCTGCCATAAATTGCATTTCGATGGTAATTTCTCCTTCACCTTTACAGGTATCACACCTTCCTCCATCTACATTAAAACTAAAATGTTTGGTTTTATAGCCCCGGATATCACTTAGTTTTTGTTTTGCAAAAAGGCTTCGTATGTCATCATAGGCCTTGATGTAGGTAACTGGGTTTGATCTACTAGAGCGCCCAATTGGGTTTTGATCAATAAACTCAACAGTGTTAATGCTTGAGAAATCTCCTTCTATGCTAGAGAATTGTCCAGGCTTATTTGCTTGAGCACCAATTTTTTTCTGAAGGGCGGGATACAATATTTTTTTGACAAGTGTACTTTTTCCACTTCCTGAGACGCCCGTAACTGCTGTGAAAAGCCCTATTGGGAAGGTAGCATCAATGTTTTGAAGGTTATGTTCTCTAGCTCCTTTTATCTCTATTGCATTGGAGAAAGTTCTACGTTTTTTTGGAACCTCTATCTTTAAAGTATGGTTTAAATAACCGGCCGTTAGTGAGTCCAACTTTAAGAGTTGTTTATAGGTTCCTGTGGCAACAACCTCACCTCCAAAACTACCAGCCTCGGGGCCAATATCAATGATGTGGTCTGCGTGTTTCATGATATCTTCATCGTGCTCTACCACAATAACAGTATTCCCTAAATCTCGTAAAGACTTTAATACCTTTATGAGTCTTTCTGTATCTTTTGGATGCAAACCAATACTTGGTTCATCTAGAATATACATAGAACCTACAAGGCTACTTCCAAGAGAAGTGGCCAGATTAATACGCTGCGACTCTCCACCAGAGAGTGAATTGCTTTTTCTGTTAAGTGTAAGATAAGAGAGGCCAACATCTAGTAAAAAAGAGAGCCTGTTGTTAATCTCTACAAGCAAGCGTTTGGCAATAGTGGTATCATGGGCATCTAGCTGTAATTTTTTAAAAAAAGCAGCCAACTCCTCTAGAGGCAACCCAACTAAGTGTTGTATGGAGGTATTGGCAATTTTAACATAACCAACCTCTGCCTTTAAACGATTACCATTACAAGAGGCGCAAATTGTTTTACCTCTATAGCGAGAGAGCATTACTCTGTTCTGAATTTTATAACTCTTACTCTCTAGGTATTTGAAAAAGCTGTGCAGCCCTTCAAAATGCTCATTACCATCCCAAACTAATTGCTGTTGCTTCTTAGTGAGCTCAAACCAAGGTTTGTGTATCGGAAAATCAAATTTGTAGGCACTATTTACCAATTGATCTCTATACCAACCCATGCTATCTCCCCGCCAGGGGAAAATTGCATTCTCATAAATAGATAAACTAGTGTTTGGAATTACCAAATCTTGATCTACACCAACTACATCTCCATAACCCTCACAGGTAGGGCATGCGCCAAAGGGATTATTAAAACTAAAAAGGTGTACATTAGGCTCTGTAAAAGTCATGCCGTCTCGCTCAAACCTATTATTGAATTCTGAAATTTTATTGCTCTCAAGATGCTCTATATATAAGGTTCCTTTACCTTCATAGAAAGCCATTTGAATGGCATCTGCCAAACGATTGTAAAAATCTTCATCCTCTTTTAAAATAACACGGTCAATAACTAGTTGAATGCTTTTGGGAGTCAAATTATCTTTCAGCTCATCAATGCGAAGTACCTTTTTGTCTAGTTTTACTCGCGCAAAGCCTTGTTGGGCTAACGCTTTGGTTTTATTGTCTAAGGTGCGCCCTTTTTCCAGCACAATAGGGGCCAGCAAAAGGAGTTTGCTTCCCAAAGGGAATGTTTTGATGTATTTTATAACATCTGAAACCGTATCTTTTTTAACTTCCAAATTACTTAGGGGAGAGTAGGTTTTTCCTATACGGGCAAATAATAATTTTAGATAGTCATAAATCTCTGTTGAGGTACCAACGGTAGACCTAGGGTTTGTCGAATTTACTTTTTGCTCAATAGCGATGGCAGGAGAGATACCTTTGATACTATCTACCTTAGGTTTGTTAAGTCTTCCAAGAAACTGTCTTGCATAACTAGATAGGCTTTCTACATATCTTCTTTGACCCTCAGCGTATAAGGTATCAAAGGCTAATGAAGATTTACCACTTCCAGAAAGGCCAGTGATTACAACGAGTTTGTTGCGAGGAATAACAACATCTATGTTTTTAAGGTTGTGTAACTTAGCACCTTTTATAATGATGTTTTCTTTTGGTACTAGTGGTTGGGTTTTCAATGTAAAGCCTTGTTAAATGGTGGTTTTTACAAAGATAACATAATGCTATTTGTATCACACAAAGCAGCGAGTTTTAAGTTATTTTTAATAAAAACGTCCTATTTATTTTGAATTGTAAACATAATGTACTTATATTTACGACTTACAACGATGTAAACTAAAATCATTGCCTATAGCATATTTCTACTTTTTTTAATTTTACGAAAACAACTACTTGACCCTAATTTAATAGTTGTTCACTTTAAAAAGTACTGATATGAAAAAAAGCAAATCTACAGATGCGGTTTTAGTAACCTCATACCTACAAGGAGACGAGTCTGCCCTTTCCACCCTTATTACAAGCTGTCTCTTATACACATCTCCGAGCCCACGAGACAGGCAGAAATCTCG
>CAJXUG010000043.1:0-12557 GCA_913060785.1 uncultured Flavobacteriaceae bacterium
CGAGATTTCTGCCTGTCTCGTGGGCTCGGAGATGTGTATAAGAGACAGGGCAATAAGTAATATGGTCCACAGCATGCCAATAAGACCGCCAGAACTAAACAATTCATTTAAAGTTTCATTGGGTGTTTCTATAGCGGTGTCACTAAAGATAGCTTGAGAAAGTGCTCCCGTTGTAGAGTCAGAAACGGTAGCTAAAATTTCGGGTTGAAAAATTACAGCAAAAATAGCTGCCGAGACAACTCCTGTTGCCAGAGATATTAATGGGTTTATTTTAAGTACAATAAGCCCAATTACTAAAAGTGGTACCAAAAAGAGCCACCCTGTTGTGTTAAATGTTGCATTTATGGTTTGCAAAAGGGTGCTTATATCTGCCTCTCCAGAGGTTTCAATAGTCATGCTTAAGATAGAAAACACAATTAAGGTAATAATAATAGTTGGTACCGTTGTGTAGGCCATGTATTTTATGTGGGTAAACAAATCTGTACCTGCCATAGCGGGGGCAAGGTTTGTTGTATCACTAAGGGGAGACATTTTATCTCCAAAATAGGCTCCAGAGATAACAGCTCCTGCAATCATTCCTGGGTTAATACCAAGGGCTGTTCCTATGCCAACTAAGGCAATACCTACTGTTGCTGAGGTAGTCCAGGAACTTCCTGTAGCTATGGATATAATTGCTGCAATTATTACAGATGCTGGTAAAAATATTTCTGGGCTTAATACCTGCAAACCATAATAAACCATGGCTGGAATAATACCGCTAACAAGCCAAGTTCCTGCCAAAGCGCCAACGAGCATTAGTATGATAATAGGTTTGTATACACTTTTAAGGTTTTCTATAACCTCCTTGATCATTACCCCAATAGATACTTTATTAAACAGCCCCACTATCATTGCAAAGCCTCCACCCATTAGCAGGATATATTGGTTTGAGTAATCTCCAAGCCAAGCCCCATCCTTTAAAAATATATTATAAGCAAGCAAAGACATTAAAATAACTACGGGGCTAAGTGCTTCCCAAATATTTAGTTGTTTGTTGTCTTTAATTTTTTGCTCCTGAATTTTAATATCTGAGAGATTCTCTTGTGGCATAGTAGAAATTTTAATTTGTTTTGTAATGTTACGATTTTGTAAAGATGTATGCAAATCAAAAAGAGAGCTGTAAAATATTTAAATATTTTACAGCTCTCTTTGAATTTTTAGTCTAAAGGTAATTTTACAAGACTCCTACCTCCTTCATGCAATGACGCATAATTTGGTAGGTGCGTTCTATGTCATCGTCAAGACCAATAGAGAAACGTATAAGACCATCTGTGAGTCCCATCTGTGCTTGTTCATCTTCTGGTATTTCAGAAGATGTTGACGTTCCTGGTGCGCTAAATAATGTTTTGTAAAATCCTAAACTCACTGCAAGATATCCTACATTTCTCTCCTGCATTAGTTCCATTAGTTTATTTGCTTTTTCTAGTCCTCCTGCATCAATGGTTAACATGCCTCCATACCCGTATTTTGCATTCATCATACTGTTGTAAAGAGTATGTCCTGGGTGAGAAGGTAATCCTGGATAGACAGCGCGTAGGCCATCTGCTTCAAATTTTTGAGCAAGATACAGCGCATTTTTACTGTGCTGCTGCATACGTATGTGCAGGGTTCTAAGATTTTTTAATATAGAGGCTGCACGAAGACTGTCCATAGATGCTCCCAAAAGCATACAGGCGCCGTCATTTACATCACGCAAAGAATCTATTAGTTCTTGAGATCCACATACAACACCGCCCATAGTATCACTACTACCGTTTATAAATTTTGTTAAACTATGCATAACAACATCTGCGCCCAATTTAATTGGAGAGATACTCAGTGGTGAGAAGGTGTTATCTACAAGTAGCTCCAGGTTGTGCTTTTTTGCAATGGCAGCAAGACCTTTGATATCTGCTATTTCTAGTAGTGGGTTACTAACACACTCACAGAAAATAATTTTGGTTTCAGGAGTAATGGCTGCTTCAACGGCTTCTAGATTTGTAATATCTACAAAAGTAGTATCAATGTTTAGTTTTGGCGTAAAGTTTTTTAAGAACGCATACGTGCCACCATAAATAGTTCTTGACGATACTATGTGATCTCCGGCTTTACAAAATTGCAAGATGGTAGGAGTGATGGCTCCCATACCGCTGGCGGCTACATTAGCTGTTTGGGTTCCTTCCATTGCAGCAAGAGCCTCTCCTAAATACATATTAGAAGGGGTGGTGTGTCTAGAGTAGAGGTAACATCCCTCTGTATTTCCTTCAAAAGTATCAAGCATGGTCTGTGCAGATAGAAAGGTGTAGGTTGAGGAGTCTGAGATAGATGGATTTACACCTCCAGATTCTCCAAAAAACTGAAGATCTTGAATGTTGTTTGCGGGATTAAATTCTTTTTTTGCCATTATAAGAGGATATTATTTGATTCAGTAAGATATAAAATAAATTATACATCAAATATACCATTATATAGAATAATTATTGAAATTTAGTATTAAATAAAGTAAATTATACTGTATTATTGTTATTAATATGTTTTTTAATCTAATTATATCTGTTTTGTTACGTATATTTAGAAAAATTTTTCTCCATGAAATTAGACTTTATAGATTTTTCGCTACTAAATTATCTACAACAGGATAGTAAACAGACCAATAAAGAGTTATCATCAAGATTAAACTTATCTGTAACGGCAGTGTATGAAAGAATAAAAAAATTGGAGCGAAATGGAGTGATAAAAAAATATGTAGCTCTTTTAGAAAAAAAACATCTTAATTTTGGTTTTATGGTGTTTTGCCATGTAAAACTCTCTGAACATACAGAGTCTAGTATTTCAAACTTTGAGGCTAAGATTTCTTTAATTGATGAGGTTTTGGAGTGTTATCACGTAAGTGGAGAATTTGATTACCTTCTAAAAGTTATGGTTAAGGATATGGATGCCTTTAGGTACTTTATGATTAATAAATTAACCTCTTTAAAAAATATAGGAAGCACCCAAAGTTCCTTTACCATAAACGAAGTGAAAAACACAACAGTTTTGCCTGTCAAGTAAATACAACCCTTACACAAATATGGTATTTTTAATTTCAAGCAAGCTATCAACTTCAAGGGCTATAAACTTTTAAACTTCTTTACAGAATTGTACCTTTGTAGTCTAGCTTCGGAAATTTTAAAACCGTTGTAAAATGTTAATTAAAAAAAGAGAGTATGTCAAAGTATGATGTTGCAGTAATAGGTTCTGGTCCTGGTGGATATGTAGCGGCAATTCGTTGCGCACAATTAGGGATGAAAACCGCAATTATCGAAAAATATAACACCCTTGGAGGCACCTGTTTAAATGTGGGTTGTATACCAAGTAAAGCACTTCTAGATTCATCACACCACTATGAAGATGCTATGAAGCATTTTGAAGACCATGGTATTGATATTCCTGGAGAGGTTAAAATTAATTTCAAAAAGATGATAGAAAGAAAAGCATCTGTGGTAGAGCAAACTACCAAAGGGATTGATTTTCTGATGAACAAAAATAAAATTGATGTTTTTACAGGAGTAGGTTCTTTTAAAGACGCTACACATATTGAAATAACAGGTGAGAGCACCCAAACAATAGAAGCTGCCAATACAATTATTGCAACAGGTAGTAAACCAGCTACCCTGCCGTTTATTACACTAGATAAAGAGCGTGTTATTACCTCTACAGAGGCTTTGAGTCTTACAGAAATCCCTAAACACATGGTTGTTATAGGTGGAGGTGTAATAGGCCTAGAGCTAGGTCAAGTATACAAAAGGCTAGGAGCAGAAGTATCTGTAATAGAATACATGGATAGAATTATTCCTACCATGGATGCAGCCCAAAGCAAGGAGCTAATGAAGGCTATGAAAAAACAAGGTGTTAAGTTTTTCTTGTCTCATAAGGTGTCTAATGTTTCAAGAGAAGCAGATAAGGTACGTGTTACCGCTACAGATAAAAAAGATAAAGAAGTAACCTTTACGGGTGATTATTGTCTAGTGTCTGTTGGGCGCCGTGCCTACACAGACGGGCTTGCACTGCAAAACGCAGGTGTTAAAGCCAATGAGCGTGGTCAAGTAGATGTAAATGATCATTTACAAACAAACATTTCAAACATATACGCTATTGGAGATGTGGTGCGTGGCGCTATGCTCGCACACAAGGCAGAAGAAGAGGGTGTTATGGTTGCCGAAATATTAGCGGGTCAAAAACCTCACATAGATTATAACTTAATTCCAGGTGTTGTATATACTTGGCCAGAAGTGGCCAGTGTTGGTAAAACAGAGGAGCAATTAAAAGAATCTGGAACGCCCTACAAAGCAGGACAGTTTCCTATGCGCGCTCTAGGAAGATCAAGAGCCAGCGGAGATACCGATGGTTTTGTGAAAATACTAAGTGATGCAACTACCGATGAGATATTAGGAGCTCATATGGTAGGGGCTCGTTGTGCAGACCTTATTGCAGAAATGGTAGTAGCAATGGAGTTTCGTGCCAGCGCAGAAGATATAGCGCGTATGAGTCATGCCCATCCAACCTACGCAGAAGCAATCAAAGAAGCTGCCCTAGCCGCAACTGCAAACAGAGCTTTACATATTTAAATACATAACTAGTATCCTATAAAAGAATTCTAGGACATGCCATGATAGTTTACTAAAATCATGTTTGTTTCTAGAATTCTTTTTTATTTGAAATGGTACTACTTTTCAATATCTTTAAAAAATGAAAAAAATCATAGCCTTTGCTGGAAGTAACAGTAGTACATCTATAAATCATGCTCTTGTAAGCCATCTAGCTTCCACCATAGAGAATTGTGATGTCACCTTGCTTAAACTTACAGACTACCCTTTGCCCATGTATGGCCAAGAAATTGAAGCTAAAGAGGGTTTTCCAGATACCTTAGTTAGCTTATTGAATATCATAAAACAAGCAGATGGTGTATTGATTTCTGTAAATGAGCATAATGGTACTATTTCTGCTTTTTTTAAAAATGTAATTGATTGGTTGTCTAGAATAGATGGTAGTTATTTAAGTGGAGCAAAAGTGATACTATTAAGCACCTCTGATGGAGCTCGAGGAGGCCAAACAGCACTAGCATATCTTACAGATTTTTATACTAGAAAAAAGGTAGACATCGTTGCCAGTATTCCGTTCCCTTCCTTTAGTGAGAATTTTGATCTAAAAGACGGGAAAATTGTAAACCAACAACAAGCAAAAATTATGCAAGAGGCAGTTGCCTTATTGATAGCTTCTTTATAGTGAAACGATATTCAAAAACTTTTACTGCCACCCTTACAGACACCCTCAGGCAACAATTGTTGCAATGGGCGCAGCAGTATGATGAGGTTGCCTGGCTAGACTCTAATGACCATGTCCAGACACATGGCACTTATAGTGCAATATTGGCTGTTGATGCTTTTACAGCACTTAAAACAGATGCAGATAAAGCCTTTGAAAAACTTGATGAGTATCAAACAAAAACAAAAGACTGGTTGTTTGGCTCTTTGGGTTACGATCTTAAAAACGATGTAGAAGCGTTAACCTCAAAAAATACAGATGGTCTAAAGTTTCCGCAGTTGTATTTTTTTCAACCCAAGAAAGTATTTCTTTTTTCTCAAACAGCAGTAACCTTATCCTACCTTAACATGGTTGATGATGAGCTGCAGGAGGATTGGGATGCTATTTTGGCTACCCACGTAACTCAAAAAACGATTTCAAAACAACCCATACAGGTGCTTGCAAGAACATCAAAAGACAGCTATCTCAAAAAGGTAGCTGCAATGCTACAGCACATTAAAAGGGGTGATATCTATGAAGCAAATTTTTGTCAAGAATTTTTCAGTGAAGAGGTTACACTAGATCCCACGGCTGCTTTTTGGAAATTAAATGAGCTGTCTACCCCGCCTTTTGCTGCGTTTTTAAAATTAGAACAGCAATATGTATTATCTGCCTCTCCAGAGCGTTACCTTAAAAAAGAGGGTACACATATTGTTTCTCAGCCTATTAAAGGAACTGCCAAGCGGGCGGTTTCACCCAAGGAGGACGCAGCGCTCATGTTACAATTACAGCAGGACCCAAAAGAGCGCAGTGAAAACATTATGATTACAGATTTGGTGCGTAATGATTTATCTCGTGTCGCAAAAAAAGGAACCGTGGCAGTCCAGGAGCTCTGTAAAATTTACACCTTTGAGCAGGTGCACCAAATGATTTCTACCATTGTGTGTGAAGTGCCTGAGTCTATACGTCCAGTTGAAATTATAAAAAAAACCTACCCTATGGGCAGTATGACAGGGGCTCCCAAGGTAAGTGCAATGAAAATTATTGAAAAACTAGAAGACGCCAGACGAGGAGCCTACAGCGGTGCTATAGGGTATTTTACTCCAAGTGGTGATTTTGACTTTAATGTTGTAATTCGTAGTATTTTATATAATGCTGCTACACAATATGTAAGTTTTTCTGTGGGTGGGGCAATTACTGCAAAATCAATTCCTGAGGCAGAATACCAGGAGTGTTTACTAAAAGCAAAAGCAATGCGGCAGGTATTAGCGCAATAAAATTGTGTTGCCGGTATTTTATCATTATTTATGCATACATTATTACTATAATTTAAGACGTGGTTACAGCATTTAAAAAGCATATTGCAGCTCATTTTCCAGCACTGGCAGATCAAAAAATTTTGGTTGCTTGCAGTGGTGGTCTAGACAGTATTGTATTGTTGCACTTGCTTCAAGAAATTGGTCTTACTCTAGGGGTTGCTCATTGTAATTTTAAACTAAGAGGTATCCATAGTGATGCCGATCTTAGCTTTGTTGAAACCATAGCAGGCAATCTGGGAGTTCAAGTATTTACAACTGTTTTTGACACTAAAACCTATGCTAAAACCCAAGGGGTCTCTACACAAGTTGCTGCCCGTGAATTAAGGTATCAATGGTTTTATACTACGGCAAGGGCAAATGGCTATGATAGAATTGCTACAGGGCATCATGCAGATGATGACCTTGAAACTTTTTTTATAAATCTTTCTCGCGTTACAGGTTTAAGGGGGTTAACCGGTATTGCTTCCAATACCGAGCAGGTAATTAGGCCTTTATTGCCTTTTTCTAGAGCACAAATAATGCAATTTGCTAAAAAAGAAGGGTTGTTTTGGAGAGAGGATTCTAGTAATAGTACCCGTGATTATTTAAGAAATAAACTCCGTCTTGATGTAATTCCAGCCTTTAAAGGTGTGAAAAAAAATGTTTTACATAATTTCAAACAAACCCAACAGCATCTTAAAGAAAGTCAAGCATTGCTAGAAGATTATATTACTTTGGTGACAAAGTTGGTGGTCTCTCACACAGATGCTGGTTATGAAATTGATATTAAGCAATTACAAGCACTACCAAATACCAATACACTATTGTTTGAGTTGTTATACCCATATGGGTTTACAGATTTTAAGGCAATCGCTAGTGTTCTAGAAAGTGAAGTAGGCAAGAAGGTACTTTCAAAGCAGTATGTGCTCCATAAAGATAGAAACCATCTTGTTTTAACTACAAAAGAGCAAGTTGTAGACTCTCGTGTTTATTGTATTGATGCCAAACAACAAAGTTGTACCATTCCTATAAAATTAAACTTTACAAAGGTAGCCCAGGTAGGAGAACATGAGCCGCATAGCCTTTATGTAGATGCTGCAAAACTTACATATCCCTTAAAGGTTAGAGCATGGCGTTTGGATGATGTTTTTCATCCCTTTGGCATGAAAGGAAAAAAGAAACTCACTAAGTTTTTTAAAGATGAAAAGCTATCTTTGTTATCCAAAAACAGCGTTTGGGTATTGGAGAGTGGAGATGAGATTGTTTGGGTTATTGGCTTAAGACCTGATGACAGATATAAAGTAACAAGTGCCACCAACAAGGTGTTAAAGATACAATGGAATACATAATTATGAGAAAAATAATATTTTTTGTTTTAGTACTTACTTCATTTATTAGTCAAACCAATGCGCAAGGTTTTTTAGATCCTGTTACCTGGGATGTGAGTTTAGAAAAAAACAGTGGTGATCTATACACCATTACTATGGAGGCTGTTTTGGAGGAGAAATGGCATTTGTACAGCCAAGTGGAGCCAGAAATGGGACCGGATGAAATTGGCCCAATTGCTACAGAGTTTAGTTACAATACCAGTGAAACTAGTTTTGTTTTAGTGGGTGAGACCATAGAGCCTGAAGTAGCTCCCATTTATGACCCTATATTTGAGATGGATATTATTTTCTTTGATAATTATGCTGTGTTCACTCAGCAAATCAAAGTTATAAACCCAGATACGTTAGAAATTGAAGTAGATATTTACTATTCTGTGTGTGATGATAAACAGTGTTTGCCTCCAGAGAGTAAGATTTTTAAAATTGGTTTAAACGATAAGAAAGCTGCTGCCCAGGTAGCAAATATCACTCAAGAAGATCTTGATAAATCAGCAAAGTTGTCGATTCCTTTAAAAGGAATGGAAAAGTACGAAACACAAGATCAAGAAGGTAAAACATTTTTGACCATATTCTTTTTAGGATTTATAGGTGGGCTTATAGCTCTGTTAACACCTTGTGTGTTCCCTATGATACCTTTAACCGTTTCATTTTTTACAAAGAGTGCCAAAAACAAAAAAATAGGGATGCGTAACGCCATTTTATATGGTTTTTTCATATTTGGAATTTATGTATTACTTAGTCTACCATTCCATCTTTTAGACTCTTTAGACCCAGAGATATTAAATAATATTTCAACAAACGTTGCGCTTAATGTGATCTTTTTTATCATTTTCATTGCCTTTGCTTTTTCGTTTTTTGGATACTATGAAATTACATTGCCACAGTCTTGGAGTAATAAAATGGATGATAAAGCCAACAGCATAGGAGGGATCATCGGTATTTTCTTTATGGCGCTCACACTAGCTATTGTTTCTTTTTCATGTACAGGGCCTATCTTAGGCTCTTTATTAGGAGGCTCTTTATCCAGTGATGGAGGCGCCATGCAGTTATCTATGGGTATGGGAGGTTTTGGTTTGGCCTTAGCGCTACCCTTTGCATTATTTGCACTTTTTCCAAATTGGTTAAACACACTGCCAAAGAGTGGTGGTTGGCTAAACACGGTAAAGGTTGTTCTTGGTTTTGTTGAATTAGCGCTAGCCTTTAAATTTTTATCAAATGCAGATCTTGTTGAACACTGGGGATTACTTAAAAGAGAGATCTTTATTGCCATATGGGTAATTTGTGCCCTTGGTCTTGCACTCTATTTGTTTGGATTTATTAGATTTCCACATGATGGCCCAAGAAAGAAGAAACTTCCTTTGGGTAATGTCATTGTAGGTGTTGCTAGTATTTCTTTCTTTTTATATTTACTACCAGGGCTTACAAACACAAAGTATTCAAACCTAAAGCTACTCAGTGGTTTCCCTCCACCTATGTTTTATAGTCTTTACGAGAGAGATTTAGGGATTACAGGGTTTAAAGACTTTTATGATGGCCTTGCAGAGGCAGAAAAAGCTGGTAAACCTATCATGATAGACTTTACGGGATGGGCCTGCGTTAATTGCCGTAAAATGGAAGAGCAGGTTTGGACTCGTGATGATATTTATTCTGTTATTACTGATGATTACATTTTGGTTTCTCTGTATGTTGATGATAGAAAACAACTAGACAGTGACAACACATTTAATTTTTTAAAGCCAACGGGTGGCACCAAGGCCATAAAAACAGTGGGTGATAAGTGGGCTACCTTCCAAACAGTTAATTTTAAAAACAATTCTCAACCCTATTATATTTTAATAGATACAGACTTCAATCTATTAAATAGCCCTTTAGGATACACTCCAGATGCAGATGCATATTTAGAGTGGCTACAACAAGGTCTTAACACCTTCTCTGAGAACAATAAAAATTAAATAGGCGCTTTTTTAATAATCTATTTAGTTTAATGTATTAGTTGTACTATATATTTTGGTATTTTTATCAAATAATTAGTACAACATTATGCGTATACATAACATTGTTTTTTTTCTTTTCTGTTTTTACACTACAACAACTCTTTCACAAGAGCTTCCTCCTATAACAAATTATTCTACAGAGGTATATAAGGCAGGAACTCAGAATTGGTCTATTACAGAATCTTCTGACAACTTTATATATGTCGCTAATAATGAAGGGCTTCTGGAGTATAATGGCTCTTATTGGTTGTTGCATCCATCCCCTAATAATACAATTGTTCGTTCTGTTTGTGCTGTGGGAAATAAAATATATAGTGGTAGTTACATGGAATTTGGCTTCTGGGAGCCAGGCCCAGATGGTTTGCAAAAATACAACTCTCTTACTACAACATTAGATATTAAACTCATAGAGGATGAACAGTTTTGGAGTATTACTCCTTATAACAAATGGATTTTATTTCAATCTTTGAGTAGGATATATATATACAACACAGAGGATAGCACTGTTAAAGTCATTGACTCAGAAAATATCATACAAAAGCTATTCAAGGTGAATCAAGAAATCTATTTTTTTGAAATTGAAAAAGGATTGTTTACCATTGAAAATGGAATTAAAAAGAAATTGTTTGATGCAAAAGAATTCAATAATGATATTGTTGTACAAATATTGTCTGTAAACAATAAAACTCTTGCCGTTACTCAAAATAGCGGTATCTTTCATTTGGACACTACAAGTGTTATTTCTTGGCCAATTTCTGTGGCTAAAGATATCAAGCAGGCTAGTATATATACAGCTCTTTCCCTTAAAGATGGTACCATGTTACTAGGTACTATTGGTAGTGGTATTATTCATCTATCAGCCACCGGAGAACAGCTTTTTAATATCAATAGGTTTAATGGTCTTGGTGATAACACTGCCTTATCTCTTTATGAAGATCACAACAACAATCTATGGGTTGGTCTTGATAATGGTCTAGATTGTGTTAATATTAATTCTCCATATTTAAATTATACAGATAGCAGAGGTACCCTTGGAACCACCTATGCTTCAATAATATTTGATGATAAATTATATTTAGGAACAAATCAAGGGCTTTTTTATAAGCCTTTGGATACAGATGTGGCTTTTAAGTTAATACGTGGAACAGAGGGCCAGGTTTGGTGTCTTGAGCAGATTAATAACACTTTATTTTGTGGTCATAACAAAGGTACATTTCAAATAGAAGGCTCCACCGCTTATTTTATAGCCAATGAGATGGGAACTTGGTCTATTAAACCAATACCTGGTGAAAATAAAAACCTCTTAATTCAAGGAAATTATAATGGTTTAAATATACTTGAAAAGAAAAATGGTGTTTGGAGTTTTAAAAATAAAATAGAAGGCTTTGATATTTCTTCAAGGTATTTTGAGTTTTCCTCAGATACTACTATTTTGGTAAGTCATGATTACAAAGGAGTCTATACATTAGCCGTTGATTTAGGATATACCAGGGTAAACAATGTTAAAAAACACACCTCTGTCACTAAAGGCTCGAATTCTAGTATAGCAAAATTTTATGACCGTCTATTATATGCAAGCGAAGAGGGTGTGTTTGTTTTAGACACAAAAACTGATGCGTTTTTAAGGGAAGAGACTTTGAGCACTATTTTTTCTAAAGATTCATACGTATCTGGTAAATTAGAAACTAATGTTTCGGAAATGCTGTGGTTTTTCACCAAAGATGGTATAACCTATGTAACTAAAGAGCCCTTTACAGATTCTTATATCATTAAAACAATGCAGATTCCAATCTCACTTCGTAAACAAAAAAAGGGGTTTGAGAATATTTCAAGAATAAGTGCTCAACAATTTCTTTTTGGGACTTCAAATGGTTATTTCTTAGTTAATACCAAACAAACCCCTCAAGAAATTTTTGATGTTTATTTAAACGCTGTGTATGTTGGCCAGAGTAAACAAGATGCCGAGCTAATTAATAAAGACCAGACTATATTTAAAGCTAATGATAATTGTATTGTGTTTAAATACTCTGTTCCTGAGTATGATACGTATAAAATCTCCGAATTTCAATACCTTCTAGAAAGTGATTCAAATACCTCTTGGAGTGATTGGAGTACAAGTGCTACTGTGTCTTTTGATAATTTAAGTTATGGAGATTATACCTTCCGTTTAAAGGCACGTGTGAATAATACTTTGCAAGAGAGTGAGGCTCAGTATTCTTTTACTATAGAAAGACCCTGGTACCTTTCTTTTTTGTCAATTACTTTATATGTTGTCGCATTTATTTTCTTTTTTATACTTGTGAACGCATGGTACAAAAGAGGGTATAGATTAGAAAAAGAAAGGATTCTAGAAAAAAGTAGTAGGGAGATTGCTTTGAAGGAGCTTGAGGCCCAAAAACAAATCATTCAATTAAAGAACGAAAAGCTACAACAAGACATTGAGGCTAGAAATAGAGAGCTTGCAGTATCTACTATGAGTATGATTAAAAAGAACAACGTGTTAAATGATTTTAAAGAAGAGCTTTTAAAGCTGTCTCTTATACACATCTCCGAGCCCACGAGACAGGCAGAAATCT